>CAYGIB010000008.1:0-16701 GCA_964349735.1 uncultured Oscillospiraceae bacterium
TGGTTGCGGCAACCGGTATTTCATTTCCCATAATCGCACCTTTACTATCCGAATTAATTATGAGCGGAGCCGTGACCGAGAACAACGAGCGATTTGCTTTGACTTTTCCGTACATATGAAGTATATAATGGTAAATGATTTTTTGTTATAAGCGAGATGCGGAGAGAGTAAGAATGAGCAAACATTTATTGATTGTAGAGTCGCCGGCCAAAGCAAAGACAATCGGAAGATATCTGGGTAAAGATTATCGTATCGCCGCTTCAGTCGGCCACATCAGAGATCTTCCGTCATCTACAATCGGAGTGGATGTGCGACGTGGATTCAAGCCAATGTACATCAACATGCGCGGCAAGGAAAAGGTAATCCGTGAACTCAAGGAGCTTTCGCAGAACTCGGATACCGTTTTTATCGCGACCGACCCTGACCGGGAAGGCGAAGCAATCGCGTGGCATATTGCATCGATTCTTAAAATCGATCCTCAATCCCTTTGTCGAGTCTCATTCAATGAGATTACACAGAAGGCGGTCGTAGATGCAATGAGTCGACCGAGACCCATTGATCTTGATCTGGTAAATGCACAACAGGCTCGCAGAATTCTGGATCGACTGGTAGGATATGAGCTTAGTCCACTTCTCTGGAAAAAAATCCGCAAGGGGTTATCCGCCGGACGAGTACAATCCGTTGCTACGCGAATGATTGTTGATCGAGAAACCGATATAACCGCATTCATCCCGGAAGAATATTGGGTTTTGGCAGCGGAGCTATCCCCTTATGATAAGAATTTTCCTTTTAAATCAAGATATTATGGTCGATTAAAGGGAGAAAAGACCGAGAAGATTAAGCTTTCATCCGGTGAAGAGACCAACCGTGTCATCGAACAGCTGAAAGGCGGCGACTATATTGTCCGCCACATCAAAAAGGGCAGCAGGAAAACAAATCCTTCTGCACCTTTTACAACAAGCACATTACAGCAGGAGGCATCAAGGAGGCTTAGTTTTCCTTCCCGTAAAACGATGAGTGTTGCACAGCAGCTATACGAGGGAATTGAGGTGGACGGATACGGCCAGGTTGCTCTTGTATCATATATCCGCACCGACTCCGTTCGTGTTTCCGAAGATGCCGCAGCCGAAGCTCGCGAGTTCATTACAGAGAAATTTGGTGCTGAGTACTTGCCCAAGAATGTAAGAAAATTCGCAAATAAAAATGCGGCACAGGATGCGCACGAGGCAATTCGACCGACACATTTTGATCTTTCTCCGGAAACGATTCAGAGTGTGTTATCCGGCGATCAGTTCCGCCTTTACAAACTGATATGGGATCGATTTATCGCTTCACAGATGGCATCAGCTGAGATTAATACTGTAACGCTGGATATATCCTGCAACAATCACGTTTTTCGATCAACCGGTGAAACGGTTACTTTTCAAGGCTATCTGGCACAGTATGTGGAAACATCCGACGATAAGGCGGATGATGATTCAACAGAACGCAAAGAGAAGTTGCCGGCGGTCACAGAAGGCGAGCGGCTTCGACTTATCTCGCTTATACCGGAACAGAAATTTACGCAGCCACCCGCACGATATACCGAGGCAACTCTGATTAAGGCGATGGAGGAGAAAGGAATCGGGCGCCCGTCCACATATGCGCCGACCATTTCTACGATTCTCGAGAGAAATTATGTCGAGAAACTGGGGAAATTTCTAGCGCCGACAGAGCTGGGAAGCATTGTAACTCGACTTCTGGCAGATAATTTCAAGAATATTGTCGACACCGATTTTACAGCGAAAATGGAAGCGTCTCTCGACGAGATTGAACTTGGAAAAAGGGACTGGGTTGAAACTTTAGGGGATTTTTATGCACCGTTTCACGAGCTGATTGAAAAGGCTTCCAGCGAAGTTGCTAAGGTTGAAGTCGTTGCGCGTGCTACGGGTGAGAAGTGTCCCGTGTGTCACACAGGCGATCTTGTCATCAAAGAAGGAAGATACGGTAAGTTTATCGCGTGCTCTGATTTTCCTGAATGTAAATACACCACAAATGTTCAGACACCGGTGGGTGCAAAGTGCCCCTTGTGTGGATCCGGGCTTGTTTCAAGGGAATCAAGAAAATTCAAAGGACGAGTTTTTTATACATGCGATAAGAAGGGCAACAACGCAGAATGTGGCTTTATCAGCTGGGATTTACCGATTGACGATCAATTCTGTGAGATTTGCGGTAGCTATATGGTTATGAAAAAGTTCCGCGGGAAATCATACACCCGATGTTCAAATAAACAATGCTCAACGAATCCCTCAAAAAAGGCAAAGTCTGTTGAGAGTCAATCCGACGGAGAGCATTCATAATGACTGATGAGCGCGTGACGGTTATCGGAGCGGGCTTAGCCGGATGTGAAGCGGCTTGGCAAGCGGCTCGATGTCAGGTTTATGTCGACTTATACGAGATGAAGCCCCGGCGTAAATCGCCGGCTCATCACTCGGACGGTTTTGCTGAATTGGTATGCAGTAACTCTTTTCGATCGGATCGACTGGAAAACGCTGTCGGACTCTTGAAGGAAGAAATGCGGAGAATCGGCTCCATAATCATTGATTGCGCCGATCGATCCAGAGTTCCTGCAGGCGGGGCGCTTGCCGTTGATCGGGATGAGTTTTCAAATCTTGTTACATCAGAAATAGAAAAAAATGATTTCATAACCGTTCATCATATGGAGTTAATGAGTATTCCCGATGACAAAACGGTGATCGTCGCCACGGGACCACTGACCGATAGCGGAATGTTCGATTCGATTATGGAACGGGTCGGAAACAATGCTCTGCATTTTTTCGATGCAGCAGCTCCGATTGTAAACAGTCAAGGCATTGACCGTGAAATTGTGTTCGCGGCATCCCGATATGGAAAGGGCGGAGATGATTACCTGAACTGCCCGATGAACGAGGACGAGTATCGGAATTTCTATGATGCGCTCACTCATGCAGAGCTCGCATCCGTGAAGGATTTCGACAAGGAGACGGTTTTCGAAGGATGCATGCCGATTGAGACCATGGCGAAGCGCGGGTATGATACGATTCGATTCGGGCCTCTTAAGCCCGTCGGTCTTATTGATCCCAGAACCGGGGAAATGCCCTTTGCATGCGTTCAATTGAGACAAGATGACAAAAATGCAACCATGTATAATCTGGTCGGCTTTCAAACGCGTTTGAAATTTACCGAGCAAGAGCGAGTGTTTCGTTTGATTCCCGGTTTGAAACAAGCCGAATTCTATCGGTATGGGGTCATGCATCGGAATACCTATCTCAACGCACCGAACGTGCTGTCTCCATATTACGCACTCATCCAGCAGCCCAATATCTATATTGCCGGTCAAATGACCGGAGTGGAGGGCTATGTTGAATCAGCAGGATCCGGAATGCTGGCCGGGTTGTATGCGGCGCATGCCGTTTTAGGTCAGCCAATCGCAGAGCCGCTATCCGAAAAAACCATGCTGGGCGCGATGGCTGCATACATATCGGACTGTCGCATTCGAAATTTTCAACCAATGAACGCAAATTACGGACTTCTTCCTCAGCCCGAAGAGAAAATTCGAAATAAGAAGGAGAAGTATGTCTCGCTTGCGAATCGATCACTGGAAGAAATCCGTAACTTCTCAATGCATCTTTTCGAAAAAAGCGATAAAGGTATATAATTGAATCAAAGTTTTGTTTTGCTTTGAAAGGGAGTATGATTCATGAGCATCTTTGGAGGATATGATCAAGCCGGGCCGGGCGTTTACAAGAGTGAGCAGCGAGAAGGGCCGACGTTGCGATTTCTTCGGATTGTTGGACTGAAATTTTTCACATTATGCTTGTGTAATCTCCTGTTTGTTGCGATTAATCTTCCCGCACTTGGAATTACGTATTTTGTCGCCGCGATCTTAATGCCATTTATTAGCTCAAACCTGTCGGCACAGGCGGTTACGGACTTGATAAGTCAACTAGGCCTTGAGCAAGTTGATCAAATCATGGCTGCCGAGGAAGCGGCTTTCGGCTTGTATTGGATATCTGTTTTTATCGGATCCTTTTTTATTGTCGGATTGACTTTGATTGTGATGGGTCCTTTTCAGACCGCATTTTCTTATGTTTATCGAAATTATGCACGAGAATCGTCGGGGTTTTTCTGGCAGGATTTTTCACGAGCACTTAAGTCTAACTGGAAGCAATCGCTGATTGTTTCGACCCTGTCCTTTTTCATAACCGTGATTTTGTTATTTAATATTGCTTACTATGCAACACACCTGAGCGGACTGTTATCTCAAATCTTGCTTGGCATGTTCGCCGTGCTTTTTATGCTCTATTGTTGCATACAAATGTATGTATATCCCTTGATTGCGTCTTTGGATTTGCCGCTTAAGAAAATCTATCGAAACGCGATGGTGTTTACAGGCATTCGTTTTTTCCCAACTCTTGGAATTCTTATTCTGCAAACTCTGATTTTAATGATTATTCCGGCTATGTTGTTTCTGTTTGGAGCCGAAATCGGTTCAACAATTGCCGTAATTTTCTATTTGATGTTCGCCTTTTCATTTTCGCACTTCCTGTCGAACTTTTTTGTTTGGCATCAAATTGAAAAGCATATGTTGCCCGCAGAGTCCGAAGAGAGCAGCAATCATCCACCGGATAGCAAACAGGAATAGCCTGCGAAGTATCGGTATTTGACGGCGCGTCAATTATTGTAAAAGATCCTTCATGGAGTATATCCCGGGTGCCTTGTCCGCAATAAACAACGCCGCCTTTACGGCTCCGCGCGCAAACACATCGCGCGTGATCGCGCTGTGTGAAATTGTTATATTTTCTTCCGGGCCGGCAAACAGAACCGAATGTTCCCCGACAATATTACCGCCGCGCACGGAGTGAATTCCTATTGTACGGCTGTCCCGAGCTTTCTTGACGCTGTGGCGATCATATTTGAATTCGAAAATGTCTCCCTGTGAATGATTGATCTCGTTAGCAATCATCAGCGCTGTACCCGAAGGCGCATCAATTTTTCTGCGATGATGCTGTTCGATGATTTCGATGTCAAAGTCCGGATGAAGGACTTGCGCTGCCCGCTTCACTAATTCAATCATGACATTGATGCCAAGCGACATATTTCCGGAAAGAAACACGGCATTTGTTTTTGAAAGCTCGCGGATTCGTTGCGATTCTTCTTCTGAAAAGCCGGTGGTACACATAACCAAGGGCTTCCCGGTAATTTCGGACAGGCGAAGAACTGCGGGGAGGGCGCTGGGATGCGAAAAATCGATGATGACATCAAATTCTTCCCGACATTCGTCCGCTTTGCTGTAAACGGGGAATCCGATCTCTTGCGGATTTGAATCTGCACCCGCAACAATTTCGGCATGATCGATCATAGAACAGATATCTAGAATCACACGGCCCATATGACCGCAGCATCCATTGAGGAAGAGGCGAGTATGTCGATTGATATCGGAAGAAATCATGCTTCTCCTCCGGCCGTGAAGGCCTTATGGAAAGAAAGGTCATACCGGTTCAAGACGGATGCAAGTTTCGCGTGCCCCTCGGTAGACATCTCGCAAAGAGGCAGTCGGCAAGTACCGACGTTCCAGCCAAGAATGTTCAAAGCTTCTTTGACGGGAATCGGGCTGACGTCCGAAAACAGGGCATTAACCAATGGCACAATGTCCATTTGAATTTGCGCAGCTGCCTTTGTGTCTCCGTCCAAGAACAAATGAACCATCCGGCTCATCAGAGAAGGCATGACATTGGAGACGACCGAAATAACGCCCTTTGCTCCCATGGAGAGCATCGGAACAACAACACCGTCTTCGCCGGAGTAAAGAACCACATTATCCCCGCACAAATGAGCCACCTCGGGAACCTGCAAGAGATTACATTCCTTGACACCTATGATGTTTGCAATACTTACCAAACGCGCAATGGTTGCGGGAGCGATATTCAGATTGGTTCGCGAAGGAACGTTATAGAGAATAATCGGCTTGTCGGTTACCTTGGATATCATATCGTAATGGCGAAAAAGGCCTTCCTGAGAGGTCTTGTTGTAGTAGGGCGTAACAATTAAAAGAGCATCGGCACCCATTGCAGAAGCTTCGCGAGCCAACATGGCTCCGTGAGCGGTGTCGTTACTTCCCGTTCCTGCGATGACCGGAAGGCGGCCGTTCACTTGCTCGAAAACAATGCGAATCGTATCTAAATGCTCGATATCCGGCATTGTTGACGCCTCGCCGGTCGTCCCGCATACAACGATTGCATCCGTCCCGCTTCGGATATGGAAGTCAACAAGCTGCCTGAGCTTCTTCTCATCGACACCTCTTTGAGCAAACGGTGTGACAATGGCAACGGCTGAACCTGTAAAAACCGGAGTTTTCATGTGCTTGACCTCCTTTTCTCCCGTAACGGGTATTAATGCGTTTCAGTACGAAGAAATAATAGCATTTACTATACTTAAACGTCAATTGTGTAATATAATGGTTTCCCATGAGAAAGAGCGATTTTTATTATGATTTGCCCCAAGAATTGATCGCACAGCACCCGTTACCCGAGCGTTCCGCATCAAGGCTTCTCAAGCTCGACGGCCCGACCGGTGAAATCGATCACCGTCGTTTTGACGAACTTCCGGAAATGCTTTTTCCGGGTGATTTGTTAGTTATCAACAACACTAGAGTTATTCCGGCTCGCTTGATGGGCGTCCGCGCTGACACCGGAAAGCTGATTGAACTTCTTTTGCTCAAAAGGATTGATCTGAATCGATGGGAAACCCTGGCACGTCCGGGCAAGAAAGTTCGCGCAGGAAACCGTTTGGTATTTCTTCCGGGACGATTAGATGCGGAGGTTGACGAGGTTCTCGATAACGGAAACCGTATTATTCGTTTCTTTTTTGAAGGTGATTGGGAAGCGATACTTGAGGAAGCCGGTACGGTGCCGCTACCACCCTATATTCACGAACAGAACGAAGACCCGGAACGTTATCAAACCGTATATGCTATCGAACCCGGTTCTTCCGCCGCACCGACTGCGGGTCTCCATTTCACTGAGTCGGTTTTCGAACGTATTAAGGCAAATGGAATAGATGTTGCTGAGCTGACATTACACGTCGGACTCGGTACTTTTCGGCCGGTTCAGTGTGAGGACATAGCTGAGCATGTGATGCATACAGAGTGGTATGATTTCCCGGTCAGCGCTGCTGAAAAGATTCAAGAAACGCGCATGCGCGGAGGAAGAATTGTAGCGGTCGGAACCACTTGCTGCCGTACACTCGAATCGGTATACAGAGACGACCCGACGATGAGCGCGAGGTCCGGATGGACGGATATCTTCATATATCCGGGATTTCGCTTCGGCATTGTAGACGCTATGATTACGAATTTTCACCTTCCCGAATCAACGCTGATTATGCTTATTTCTGCATTTGCCGGCAAAGAGCAGGTTTTTCGGGCGTACGAGGAAGCGATTCAGAAAGAGTATCGTTTTTTTAGTTTCGGAGATGCAATGTACATTACGAGAAAAGATTCATAACATGTAAGGATGGATAAGATGACAAATGAAAAGAATTCCGGTGTTCCGGTCCGCTACGAAGTGATTCATACCTGCAAGCAGTCGGGTGCCCGGCTGGGTCGTGTTCATACCCCGCACGGCTCATTTATGACGCCGGAATTTATGCCCGTCGGCACACAGGCGACCGTTAAGGGAATGTCTCCGGATGAGCTGGAGCAAATGGGAGCGAAGATCATTTTATCCAACACATATCACCTATGGATGCGACCCGGCAGTGACATTATTCGGGAATCCGGCGGTCTTCATCGGTTCATGAATTGGAATAAAGCGATTCTTACGGATAGCGGCGGGTTTCAGGTGTTTTCCCTGGCCTTGCCGAAGAACATCAAGGAAGATGGCGTTTTCTTTAAATCGCACATCGATGGCTCCGCTCATTTGCTTACTGCAGAAAAATCGATTGCGGTTCAGAACGACTTGGGCTCGGATATCATCATGGCTTTTGATGAGTGTGCTCCGTTTCCCTGTACACATGATTACGCAAAAACGGCGGCCGGGAGAACGACTCGTTGGCTGGAGCGTTGCATTGCCGCGCACAATAACCCTCAAACCCAAGCACTTTTCGGAATTATTCAGGGCGGTGTCTATCCGGACTTGAGAATTCAAAGCGCAAAGGAGATTGTCGCTTTCGACCTTCCCGGATATGCCATCGGCGGCCTTTCAGTCGGCGAACCCGGAGAAGTGATGTATCGAATGCTCGAGGAAACGGTTCCGTATATGCCGTCCGACAAGCCCCGATATCTGATGGGCGTCGGCACGCCGGATTATCTGATAGAGGGATCCATTCGCGGAATTGATATGTTTGACTGCGTCCTGCCAACACGAATCGGCCGGAACGGTACCGCTCTGACGCGTGACGGTCGATTGATCGTGCGAGATGCTTCCTGTGCGCGACAATTTTTCCCGATCGAAAAGGATTGTGACTGCTATGCTTGCCGCAACTTCACTCGAGCATATATCAGACACCTCCTCAAGGCAAAGGAGATGTTCGGATTAAGGCTTTGCTCTTGGCATAATCTGCACTTTTTGCTGAAGCTGATGGGAGATGTCCGTCAGGCAATCATGGATGACCGTCTCTTGGATTTTCGCGACGAATTTTACGAACGATTCGGTTACGCTCCTAATTAATAGTTGTGACATGATTCGCCGCTATACTTGAATCAGAATGGTTCAGGGAGGATTATTCATGCCGAAAACATTTTTGATTACAGGCGCAGCCGGGCATTTGGGCAACACAATTGTCCGGAAACTAATCGAGGCGGGCGAGTCTGTCCGGGGGTTAGTCTTGCCCGGAGACAGAACCGGTGCATTGGAAGGCGTCGGAGTTCAACTTTTCGAAGGGGATATTACTCGAAAAGATTCACTTGAACCTTTCTTCTCCGGTGTTGATCCGGAACAGACGGTGGTCATTCATACCGCCGGCATCGTATCGATTCAAACTAAGGTCGACGACAGGCTGCGGGCAGTAAATGTCGGCGGCACCAAGAATATTTGCGACATTTGTTCCGACAGACAATTCGGTAAGCTTATCTACGTAAGTTCTGTGCACGCAATTCCCGAGGAGCAAAAGGGCGGGATGATTACCGAATCCGATACGTTTTCTCCCGATCTTGTCTCCGGCGGATATGCGAAGACGAAAGCTGAAGCGACCGCATATGTTCTTTCTGCAATGAATTCGGGAGCGATCCGAGCGGACATCGTTCATCCGTCCGGTATCATCGGACCCAATGCCTATACTGATTCGCACACAAATCAACTTATTTTGGATTTTGCAAAGGGGAGACTCACTGCGGCAATTCGAGGAGGATATGATTTTGTCGATGTTCGGGATGTTGCAAACGGCATCATCACTCTGGCCAAGCAAGAAGCGGCAGGACAGACATATCTTCTAACCAATCAATATTATGAAGTGACAGAGCTTCTCGGAATGCTTCATCGGATAACGGGGAGGAAAAAAATCAAGACAATTCTGCCTCTATGGTTTGCCAAAGGCACCGCTGCTCTCTCGGAGGTTTATTACAAGATTCTTAGACAAACTCCACTCTATACACCTTATTCAATCTACACGCTCGGCTCAAATGCAGTATTTTCTCATGACAAGGCATCGCGCAAGTTAAGATACACGACGCGTGACATGGAAACTTCTTTACGAGATACTGTCCGGTGGTTAATAAATACCGGAAGGCTTACTTCCAATTAATACGATTTTTGAATTATTCAATTCAAAAATGAAAAAAGAGTTTAAATCATAACCAATTCATCGGTCGAATGGTTGAATGACTTGCGCTATATCGGATATGAGTGGTAAAATCAATTGCATTATTGTATATTCGCTGATTAACGATATGGAGGATAAAATGGAATATTTTCTTTTGGCCACTACCGACACAACAACGACAGGAACCGGAACGCCGGGTCTTGAGGGTATGCTGCCAATGATTGCAATGCTCGGCCTTGTGATGGTAGTTATGTATTTCATCACCATACGTCCGCAGAGAAAACGTGAAAAAGAACTGAAGGCCCAAATGGACAAGATGGTAGTGGGTGATAAAATCGTCACGATCGGCGGTGTGGTCGGAACGGTAGCCAACATTCGCGAAGATGAAGTAACCATAACAACCAGTGTTGCAAATACGATGATTACCTTTCGCAAATCGGCAATCAGTACGGTTACCAAGAGAGAATCCTAATAAATCGAGCAATTGACGGATACGGATTTCGTTATCGACTGGAGGCAAATGAATGCGACACATTACGATAATTCATAAGGCTTTTGTAAAAGTACCTTGCTCCGGCAAAGCATGCGGAGAATGTCAGACATCCTGTCAGTCTGCGTGTAAAACCAGCTGTACTGTAGCGAACCAGCCCTGCGAAGCCGACCGCTGATTATCCGAACATAATTAAAAGTAATTATAGTGAAGGCGGCTTGTTTCGTCTTCATTATTTTTGTTTCCGCCGTTGGGAGGCGCAATGGTTCACTTATTTGAACTGATGGATAGGAAAATCGCATACGATTCAGAGTGTTCCGCAATATATGCTTTGGACGATTTGTCTTTTCGAGTGCTTACGTTATATGTCGATAATGATGGACGTAAGCCAGAGTCGGGTTTATTGGCGGAATTTTGCCTTGAGACAAGGTGCGATCCTGCGGAAATCGACGAAATTTGCGATTCCTTCGATGAACTTGTCCGGAAGGAAATGCTTTTTGCCCCGGCTGTTACGGCGGATTATCCATTACTATATCCGGAAGGGCCGGTTATTAAGGCAATGTGCCTGCATATTTGCCACGATTGCAATATGCGTTGTCGTTATTGCTTTGCAGGAACGGGCGACTATGGTACGCACCATCGGACGATGCTTTCCGTTGAGACCGGAATAAAGGCCGTAGATTTTCTAATCGCAGCATCCGGTCAGCGCCATCACCTTGATATTGATTTCTTTGGCGGGGAGCCGCTTCTCAATTGGCCGGTCGTTGTTCAAGTCGCGGAGTATTGCGAAGAAGCTGGAAAAAGAACGGGAAAAGATATCCGCATAACCATTACAACGAATGCCATGTTGCTGGACCCTCAAAAGACCGAATATATCAACAGTCATATGAAGAATTGTGTCTTAAGTCTTGACGGTCGACCGGAGACGCATGATCGTATGCGTCCCGGCATCGGTGGCAAACCGACCTATCATCCGGTCAGCGAAAATATCCGGCAGTTTATCGTTTCTCGGGAAAAGGACGACTCCGCCTATCACGAATACTATGTGCGCGGGACTTTTACACGTAATAACCTGGATTTCTCTTTAGATGTCAGACACATAGCAGAGAAACTGAACGCGCGTCATATTTCCATGGAACCGGTCGTTTCCAGGCCCGGAACCGGATATGATCTGCGGACCGACGATCTAAAGACAATCGAAAAGGAATATGAGCGCTTGGCCGAGTATGTGCAGGATACTCGCAGCACGGAGCGCCCGGTTCATTTCTTTCACTTCCGAATGGACTTTGACGGAGGACCCTGCGTTTATAAGCGAATGAAGGGTTGCGGAGTCGGCTCGGAATATATCGCGGTTACACCCGAAGGGGATATTTACCCCTGCCATCAATTCGTCGGCGAAGAAGCATTCAGGATGGGAAATGTCGAGAATATCGAGAAAATCACAGACGCACAAGGCTGCTTTCTTGAAGGAAAAACCGCGGAAGATATTCTGGACCCGGGGGTTCGCAAGATGTTTTTCGATCGACTGATACCGGATCGGCCGGAATGCAAGGAGTGCTTCGCCCGGTACCACTGCGGGGGAGGATGCGCCGCAAATCGATATTTTTCCACAGGTTCTTTGGACGAGGAGTATGAAATCGGTTGCAAACTTATGAAGAAGCGCCTGGAATGCTCAATCTGGCTCGCCTGCATGAAGCACGAGAGTGAAGTGTGATACAATTATCAGGTAGTAATAATTTTCTTTCACGAGGCGATAATATGGGTATTGAGCTTACGATAAAGGACATACAGAAGAGCAGTGAAGTGAAGACGCTCCTGCAGGCTGCAGGAATTCAGATGGACTCGCTTGGATATACGGAGCACACTTTTCGGCATTGTCGCCTGGTTTCCAACAAGTGCGGGGAGATACTTGGAATTCTCGGAGAGGATGAGCATGCTGTTGAGCTCGGTAAAATCGCAGGCTACCTCCATGATATCGGTAATGCCGTGAGCCGCAACAACCATGCGGCTTCCGGCGCCATTATGGCCTATGATATGCTTATCAGAAAAGGTATGTCTTATGAGGATGCCGCAACGGTCATGATGGCAATCGCCAATCACGACGAAGGGGACGGAACACCCGTGAGTAAAATCGCGGCAGCTCTAATTCTATCCGACAAAGCGGACGTGCATCGAAGCCGGGTGAGAAATCAACGTCACGAGACCTTTGATATTCATGATCGCGTCAACTATGCGGCAACTCTTTCGGCTCTCACCGTGATCGATGACCGTGCGCGTCTCGAAATCGAAATTGACACGAGTATCAGTCCGGTGATGGACTATTTCGAGATTTTTCTCGATCGAATGAAACTCTGCCGCAATGCGGCGAATTACCTGAACTTAAAATTTGAGTTATTCATAAATAATACTCAACTGCTGTAAACGGTTGATTGAAGTAAAGAGGTTTTTCAATGGCAGGTTATTCCGGCGGAATACCAGAAAACATCATTGAAGAAATCGTTGCGCGTAACGATATCGCCTCTGTTGTCGGTCAGTATGTCCGATTCACGAAGATGAGCGGACAGAATCAGTTTGCCCTGTGCCCCTTTCATTCCGAGGACACCCCGTCCTTTTCCGTTTCCGTCAGCAAGCAGATCTACTATTGCTTTGGCTGCCATAAGGGCGGAAACGTGATTCAATTCATTATGGAGATCGAAAAGCTTTCGTTCATCGAAGCACTCCGACTTCTCGCGGAACGCGCGCAAATAACACTTCCCGAACCCGAGGACGACTCACTCAAGAAACTTTCTGTCCAGCGAGACGAGATTCGGGAAGCACTCGTAGAGGCTGCGAGATACTTCTACGCATCTTTGCAGTCCGACAGGGGCAAAGGAACCCGGGAATATTTGATGAAACGTAAAATCGCTCCTCAGACCTCCATGAAGTTCGGTCTGGGCTATGCTCCGGACGAATGGGAGGGCTTGTATCGTTATTTGCGACAAAAAGGGATTCGCGAAGATATTCTTCTTGCGTGCGGGCTGTTCACAAAAAGCAAAAAAGGCGGATTAATCGACCTGTTTCGCGGGCGTCTGATGTTCCCGATCTTTGATCCAATGGGTAAAATTGTCGCGTTCGGCGGAAGAATTATGACGGACGGGACACCGAAATACATTAACTCGCCTGAGACCGATGTGTATTCGAAACAAAGAATCCTGTACGGATTAAATTTTGCCAAGTCGTCCAAGGAAAAATCCCTGATTATCGTTGAGGGGTATATGGACGTCATATCCATGCATCAGGCGGGAGTATCAAATGCTGTTGCTTCGCTCGGCACCGCTCTTACCGACCGTCAGCTTTCTCTGGCGTCACGTTACGCCGAGGAGATTATTCTATTCTTTGATTCGGATTCTGCAGGTCAAAACGCCGCCGTTCGAAGTCTCAAAGCTCTGATGACAAGAATGAACCGCCCGTCGGGTATGAATGCAAGGCTCTCTGTCGGACGCGTTCCGGACGGTAAGGATCCGGACCAGTACATCCGGGAGCACGGAGCCGATTCTTTTCGAAAAGTTGTCGCCGAAGCACTTCCGGTCCTGGATTTTCTGGTTGGAGCGGCACAGCAGCAAAGCGTCGTCGACGGCCGTTTTGACGCAAGATTGTTTCAGTCGATTGCCTGTGAGTACCTGTCCTGGGAGTCCAATGCGGTATTGCGCGAACGCGCTGCGGGTACCGTTGCGGAAATACTCAGGGTGTCGGTATCCAGTGTACTGGCGGAGGCGAGCAGGGCGGAGGAAACCGGCCAGAGATCCGGATCTGCCGAACCCTTGCGAAGAGCTAAGGAGCAAATTACCGTAGCGCCGGTGGACGAGGCCAATCGGGCCAATCACCAGGAAATCGTATTGCTGTGCTTCTTAAGCGAGAATCCGGAAATGTTTCAGAATATGCCGGACAAACCGATTGCAACCGATTTTTCAGCCGGAACGATGCGAGCGATTGCAACGGAAATGATTTCAATGCTTCAGCGAGGTATTACCGGTCCTGCAAAACTTCTGGAGTTAGCGGAAGACAAGGAGTTAAACGGACGTCCCGCGCGGGATGTTTTTTCCGAGGTTTTAATGAAGACGAAGGATATTCGTGACGAAAAGAAGCTTGCACGCATTCTTTTGGATTACCTATATCGCATACGGGAGCAGGTATATACGAGAAGAAAAAAGTATCTTGCGGTTCAAATTGACGGCATGGCTGAAGGGCCTGACCGGGAGGCATCCGTTCTCGCTTTTCGAGAAGTAAACGATTACCTCAAGTACCTGCGCGAAGAAATCCGGGGTCTTTCCAAGTGAAGACGATGCGGTGGAATCAATGATACCGACGAGATTGCCCGCTCGCCTCCAATGCCTGGCGGATGAGATTCCGAAGTCTAATCGACTGATTGATGTTGGCTCCGACCATGGATTCATATCATCGTATGCACTCGAAATGAATCGAGTTCAATCGATCATCGCAACAGATATTCATCGTTCGCCGGCCGAGAGAACCAGAGAGTATTTGGTTCAGCAGGACTTCGCAAGCCGGTCCGAGGTGTATTGCCGTAACGGATTGTCCGGCATATTGCTGGAAAATGGTGATACTGTCGTCATCGCAGGGATGGGCGGACTCGAGATGATTCAAATTTTAAGCAAGGCTTTATCCGAGCAAAAAGGAAAATTTCCGAAGAATACAGTATTTCTGCTACAACCGCAGCGCTCCGAGGAAGAGCTTCGAGCATTCCTTTCCGGAAACGGCTTTCTTATATCTGCCGAAAAAATATGCTTTGATCGCGGAAGAACATACGTAATCATTATTTCGAGGTATACCGGCAGGCCGTATTCGATCACCCTTGAACAGAAAATTCTGGGTCCTTGCATTCTGGAAAGCAATCCGCCCGGTACCGCCCGTTATTTATTCGAAAAGATTCGCTCGCTCGAAAAGCAGCGACTAAGCCGTCCGGAACTGGATCGGGTCATACAATTCATATCGGAACGAGTGTTATTTGAAGGAGGACCTGCAAATGAATGAAAAGGTAACGTTAACCGTAAAAGATGTTATTCAGCGAGTCGACATATTAGCACCTCGCGACCGGGCGGAAGAGTGGGATCACGTTGGACTGATGATCGGAAGCGAGAATACAGAAGTCAAAGGAATCGTTCTGGCGCTCGATGTGACGTCGGAGGCGATGGAACGCTGTCGAAGCTCCGGAGCGAATCTGATCATTACGCATCATCCGCTTTTCTTTGCACCTTGCTTTTCGATTGATACGGATACGCCGCAAGGCAACCGAATTGCGAAACTCCTTGGCGATAACATCGCAGTCTTTTCGGCGCACACGAATCTGGACCGGGCCGATTACAGCGTGAATCACGCACTTGCCGAGATGATCGGGCTCGAGGTTGTTAACTCTCCCGAAGACTGTCGATTCGGATTGATATGCAAAAGCAGAGAACCGGAGATGTATATGAAATTCTCCGATACTATTCGGGAAATACTAAATAGTTCCGGAGTATTTCTGAACAGTGCCGAAGATAGAAAAGTTCGCAGTTTCTACCTCTGCGCGGGATCATTTGATGAAGCGATTATTCCGGAAATTCTTCGATTGCGGGTTGACGCGGTCATCACCGGAGAAATGAAGCATCATGCTATGGTTACTCTAAACGAAGCGGGCGTTAAGGTTATCGCAGCAGGGCATGAAGCGACGGAACGTGTGATTCTGCCTTTCCTGGAAAAATCGTTGCGAGAGAATTTTCCGGAATTACCGATAGCCGTGGCGCACGGCAATCAATTTAATCGTTTCTTTAGTGGACAACCGGTGACCATTTGTTTATGATAATGATGTTTTCCGAGTAAGCCGGGCGATCGCGGGCGTAGTTTCGAAAGGACGCGCACGAGGAAAGTCCGGGCTCCACAGGACAAGGGTGCCGGGTAACTCCCGGTGAAGGCGACTTTAAGGAAAGTGCAACAGAAAGTAAACCGCCGCTTAAGTCTTTGACGAAAGCGGTAAGGGTGAAACGGCGGGGTAAGAGCCCACCGGCGAAGTGGTAACATTTCGGCCTTGTAAACCCCACCCGGAGCAACGCCATGGAGAGACACTACTGCGGTCCGCAGGTCTTATGGGGGCGGCTCGAACCGGCAGGAAACTGTCGGTCTAGATAGATGATCGTTCAAGACAGAACCCGGCTTACAGGCTTACTCGGAAAACATATTTTTCGTGAAAAGGAGACAACCATGTCCGTTCAATCATATCTCAGCAGAGGAGTGTCTCCCACGAAAGACGACGTGAAGAAAGCCGTCGCGGGACAATCCGCCGGCCTGTTTCCCGGTGCTTTTTGTAAGCTCATCGAAGACATCGCCGGAGACCCGGACTATGTCGTTGCGATTCATGCGGACGGAGCCGGTACTAAGTCCTCCGTTGCGTACCTCAAGTA
>CAYGIB010000008.1:16711-17901 GCA_964349735.1 uncultured Oscillospiraceae bacterium
GTCGGTTACCTTCAATATATGGAGACCGGTGATCCCAAGTCTTTCTTTTCACTGGCGCAGGATTCTCTGGTGATGAATATTGATGATCTGTTATGCATCGGCGCAACAGACGGCTTTATTCTTTCCAACACCATCGGTCGTAACGCTCATCGCGTGGACGGAGCATGTATCGCGGAGATTATTAAGGGCTATGATTATATGATTGATCTCCTGCGAGAATATGGAGTCAACATTACGATGGCGGGAGGAGAAACTGCGGATGTCGGGGACCTTGTGCGCACCGTGATTATCGACTCCACCGTTGTCGTTCGGCTTCCTAGTACCCAGGTCATCAACGCCGCCGGTATAAAGCCCGGACACGTGATTGTCGGCCTTTCTTCGAGCGGCAAGGCGATTTATGAGAATTGGGAGAATTCCGGAATCTCGTCGAACGGATTAACTGCGGCCCGGCACATGCTTCTTTCCAGGCACTATTATGAGCGCTATCCGGAGTCCTTGTCTGAAACAATCCCCTCTGAAAAGGCGTATTGCGGGAAATACCGTCTTTCGGATCAGCTGCCCAACACATGTATGACGGTAGGGGAGGCGATATTATCGCCGACGCGTACGTATCTTCCGGTACTTGCGCAAATACTTCCGAGTCTGCGGGACAGCATATCCGGTATTATCCACTGTACCGGCGGAGGCCTTGTGAAGTGCCGCGATTTCGGAAAAGATGTCCGTTATGTAAAAGATAATCTTTTCGAGCTACCGGCTGTTTTTAAGGAAATCTATGAGTCCGGCGAAATTCCCGAGCAGGAACTCTATCAGGTATTCAACTGCGGACATCGCCTGGAGATTTATTGTGAAAAAGATGCAGTCGGAGATATTGTATCCGCATCGGAAAAAATGGGCGTGGAGGCTCGCGTCATCGGAAGGGTGGAGATGTCTTCCAAGCCGGGGTGCAACGAGGTCGTAATCCACGGTTCAAAGGGAGTTTACCGGTACTAGTATTTCCGATTGTTTGGTCGGTTACGGGTAAAGAATTACGGGATTTATTTGTCCCGCTGATTGTTGACAATCTTAGAGCGCATCGCTATAATTGCAATGTTCGTTTGTGCGAGCACGTGCACCTTTAGCTCAGTTGGTAGAGCAACTGACTCTTAATCAGTGGGCCCCGGGTTCGAATCCCTGAAGGTGCACCACAAGAG
>CAYGIB010000008.1:17911-19178 GCA_964349735.1 uncultured Oscillospiraceae bacterium
GAAGGGGGCGATATCAGTGAGTGATTATCATATTGATACCAAATGCGTTCAATCCGGTTACCAGCCGGGAAACGGAGATCCCAGGGTTCCGCCGATCGTTCAAAGCACGACATTCAAGTACAATTCAACGGAGCAGATGGGCCGGCTTTTCGACTTGGAAGAACCCGGGTATTTTTACTCCAGGCTGGCAAATCCGACCTGCGATTATGTTGCGGCCAAGATTGCTGACTTGGAAGGAGGAGTCTCTGCGGTTCTGACCTCTTCGGGACAGGCAGCAATCATGATGACCGTATTGAATCTCTGCGGAGCCGGAGATCACCTGGTTTCCTGTTCGACGCTATATGGAGGAACGTTCAATTTGTTTTCGGTCACACTGAAAAAACTTGGCATTTCTGTCAGCTTTGTGAAGCCCGACGCAGATGTGCAGGAAATCATCGGAGCGGTTCAGCCGAATACGAAATTGATATACGGTGAAATGATTGCGAATCCTGCTTTGAATATATTGGATCTCGAGGCTTTTGCTCAAGCTTCGCAAGCTTCAGGTGTCCCTTTAGTGGTTGACAATACATTCCCGACACCGATCAATTGCCGCCCGTTCGAGTGGGGAGCAGATATCATCGTGCATTCTACAACGAAATATATGGACGGGCACGCAACCAGCATCGGTGGCTGTGTCGTAAATAGGGGCAGTTTCGACTGGGACAGGTATTCGGATCGCTTTCCCGGATTGACGAAGCCGGATGATTCTTATCACGGAGTCATTTATACCCGTCAATTCGGTCCGGGAGCCTTTACGGCGAAACTGACGGCTCAACTGATGAGAGATATGGGTGCATCTCCGGCACCCATGAACGCCTTTTTGCTAAATATCGGTCTGGAAACGCTCCATTTGAGAGTCTCGAGACATTGCTCGAACGCAATCGATGTGGCGCAGTTTCTAGAGAAGCACCTCAATGTTTCTTGGGTTAAATATCCCGGCCTGCCGAGCGATTCTCAATATTCTCTCGCTCAAAAGTACCTTTCGAATGGGATTTGCGGTGTACTGTCCTTTGGAGTGAAAGGTGGGAGAGAAGCCGCTGTCCGGTTCATGGATTCGCTCAAGCTGTCCGCGATTGTCACTCACGTTTGCGATGCAAGAACGTCCGTCTTACATCCGGCGAGCCATACGCAACGACAATTGACCGATGAGCAGCTCGCCTTATCCGGAGTATCGGACGATATGATTCGTCTGTCCGTTGGAATTGAAAACCCGGGAGACATAATTAAG
>CAYGIB010000009.1:0-19030 GCA_964349735.1 uncultured Oscillospiraceae bacterium
TCCGCATACCCCCGACCGAGATCCTTAAAGACCGTGACGGCTCGTACATCTTTACCGGCCCGACGAAAGATCCTTTTCCCGTAAAGGATCCGGTTCCCGTAAAGGACCCGATTCACGAGGCGGTTCCCGATCCGGTCGCGGGTATCCCAAAGACTGCGATCGGCACTTCCGTCTCCTCCGCACCCGAAAAGGAGGCTCTCGATGCGCGCTGAACTGGTCGTCATCGGCGCGGGGCCCGCCGGGCTGGCGGCCGCCGCAGAGGCCTACCGCGAAGGTGTTCGCGACATCCTCCTTCTGGAGCGCGATAACGAGCCGGGCGGAATTTTAAATCAATGCATTCACAACGGCTTCGGCCTGCAAATCTATAAAGAAGAGCTCACCGGCCCAGAATATGCGGCCCGCGCCTTCGATGAGCTCAAGGATACCCCGGTCGTTTTTAAGCCAAATACGATGGTTCTTTCGATTTCTCCGGAAAGGGTCATTTCCGCGGTGAATCATACCGACGGGTATGTTGAAATCTCCGCCGGCTCGGTCATCCTCGCGATGGGCTGCCGCGAGCGGACCCGCGGCGCGATTGCGATACCCGGCGACCGGCCTTCCGGCGTCCTTACCGCCGGCGCGGCACAGCGTTACGTCAATATCGAGGGCTGCATGGTCGGCAAAAAAGTGGTCCTTCTGGGCTCCGGCGACATCGGCCTCATTATGGCGCGTCGCATGACGCTCGAGGGCGCACATGTGCTCGCCTGCGTCGAACTGATGCCCTTTTCGAGCGGGCTTACGCGTAACATTGTACAGTGCCTCCAGGATTACGATATTCCATTGATGCTTTCGCATACGGTCACCGATATCCGCGGTCGAAAGCGCCTCGAGGCAGTGACCGTTTCCAAGGTAGACGACCATCTGAAGCCCGTTCCGGGAACCGAGGTTCAAATGGAGTGCGATACGCTTCTTCTATCCGTCGGCCTCATTCCCGAAAACGAGCTCTCAAAGACCGCCGGCGTTCGGCTCGATCCGCGAACCGGCGGCCCGCTTGTTAATAACGACACCAACACCTCCGTCCCCGGTATTTTTGCCTGCGGCAACGTCCTCCACGTCCACGACCTGGTCGACAACGTCACCCTCGAGGCTCGAAAAGCCGGGCGCGCCGCCGCCCGCTTTCTCAGCGATTCTGCCGCCGGCATGATCGCCCCCATAAGTCCTGCCCTCCCGCTTGAAACGGACAAAAGTATGTCCCGAACGCTTCATCTTCAAATCGACGAGAACATCTCCTACACCGTCCCACAATCGTTTACGACGCCGCTTCCGGACAAGACGGTCGATATCTATTTTCGAGTCAGAAAGATCATTCGCAACTGCGATGTGACGCTTTCCGGGGAGTCCGGCAAGGTCATTCGGCGCGTCTTCCGGGATTATATGACACCCGGAGAGATGGAAAAGATCACGATTGCTTCATCCATGCTCGATGACCTTCCGCCGCAGACGCTGACATTATCCGCCGTGCGGAAGGAGGCCGCCGATGATTGAGCTGACGTGCATTGTCTGCCCCAAGGGCTGTCGCCTCCGCGTGGACGAGAAGAACGGATATCAGGTCGTCGGTAACGCCTGCGCGCGCGGCGAGGCCTACGGGCGCGACGAAGCGCTCGACCCGAAGCGAACGGTGACCTCAACGGTTCGGATCCTTTTCGAAAAGGCGGAGCGCGAGACACTCCTTCTTCAAGAAGCTATGGCCGAAGCGCCGGAAAGCATCGCCTGCGCACCGCTCCCGAAGCCCTTGCCGTTAGTTTCGTATTTTCATCCGGATCTTCCAAATGTCGAAGCGCGCCTGCCGGTGAAGACAAGCGCGCCGATTCCCAAGGCAAAGATTATGGACGTGATGAAAGCTATTAACGCGATAGTAGTCCGAGGACCTGCCTATATCGGTGACGTGATTGCCGAAAACATCGCCGGTACCGGTGCCGACCTCATCGCGACCCGCGCCATGCGAGTCCCGGACGCCTAGACGTGAAGCCGGGTCGGGTTACTTGACCGGATCGTGTTTTTTGTACGGATCGAACCGTCCACCAACCGAGACGTGAAGCTGGGGCGGGATCACTTGACCGTGATCGTGTCTTCTACAAGAACCGAACCGTCCACCACTCGAACGATGATCCGGTATTCGCCCTTCTTGAGGCCGCCCTCAGGCCAATAGGTCAGATATGTTCCGGTCCTCCCCGTCATGATCACACTCCACTCATACAAGGTGTCTTTTTTACCGACCTTGTAGTATTCATAGAAAAGCATCAATCCGGGCAGGGGTACGAAAAAATCGATGACAAATGCAAACTCCGGGGTTCCGGCCTTATAGTGAGTCACTTCCTGTTGCGTCTCATAATCTGCCCATCCAAAGCCGCTCATCCGATCCTTGACCTCTTCGATATCGATGACGGCTCGCTCGCAAAAGGTGTCATACACCCAGTAATATGATTCATAATCGATTTGATCCTCCTCGTAGAGCTTTTCTGCCGCGGCGATCATATAGAATTCGAATTCTTCTGAATTTTCAAAGCTGTCGTTGAACATCGGATCGACCTGGCCATAAAACCATTCGAACGTTCGGAACAACTTCGGCACAGAAGCGAGTGTCCATGTATTGAGGTCAGCATTGTACTTGAGAACCACCGTGCCGGTCGACGTTACCGTCTTCGGATTTTTGTCCATCTCAGCCATGATATAGTCCGAATATCGGGTCAGATATTCGTCGTCCGCCTCGGGAAGTTCCATGAGATTGACCGAGTGAAGGACGATCGGACGATGGATCTCCGTCATTTTCTCCGGATCGGAAAACACTGTGTCGACCGCCGATTTATAATCCGCGTACGTCAACTCCACTTCGACCGAAATCAACGAGTCCGCGTCGATCGTCGCTTCGCCGATCGACCACTCCAACTCGCCGAAGGTCCTCGTGAAAAGCTTCAAACTGTTATCACAAGAGGGTTCGGTAAAATGCCGGATCGTATACTCCCCTTCACTTAAAAAGTTGATCGTCTCAAAACTCGGTATTTTGAGCGCGGACAGGACTGCCTCGGCACCCTCCGCGGCGCACACCCTCCACGGCTCGAGCGTCGGTGCCGTCGTCTCCGCGGGCGCACCCGGCGTACATGACGATAAAAGGATCGCCAATCCGACAACAACGGAGCAGAAACGGATACTCTTTCTTGACATTCTAAAACGCCCCCTTTCAATCATAACTTTCAGCAGCTCTTTCCGCCGAAAATCCTTGAAATAAACGATCACTTGACCGTTATCGTGTCCTCGACCAGTATCGAACCATCCTCGATCCGGACGATGACCTTATAATTGCCCTTCTTGAGGCCGCCCTCGGGCAAATAGGATATATATTGTGCGGACTGCCCCAACATGATCTCTTCACCCTCCGCAAGAGGAGTTTTTTGTCCGACTTTAAAGAATTCATAATACAGCATCAATCCGGGCTGGGGAACGTAGAAAATGATAAGAAGCACTAACTCCGGATCCCCTGCTTTGTAGTAGGTCACATCCGTTTCGCTGTCAAAATCAAACCAGACGTAACGGCTCAACCGGTCCCTGGCCTCTTCAATCTTCATAACACGCCGCATGCAACCTCTCCAGTACGCGCTATAATATTCGGAAAAGCCAATCTCCCCTTCCTCGTATAGCAGTTCGGTCGCGGCAATCCAGTATTGATTGTTCAAAATATCGAGCTCCTCGGTTTCTTCGATGTTCAGCGGATCGACATTGTACAAGAATGATTCAAAGTCCCGGAACATATCCGGCACGGCAATCAATCTCCAGCTGTTGTCCGTCGCATTGAAGCGGATTACAAGCGTTTCCCTGGTTGTCATTGTTTTCGGGTTTTTGTCCATTTCGAGGAGGACGAAATCGATGTATCGGCTGACATACTTGCTTGTATCATAAGGCTGATCATCATCAATCGCATTCAAGACCTTCGGGCGGAAAACCTCCGTCATTTTCTCCTCGTCGAAAGCCACTGCGTTGACGGCCGCTTTATAATCCGCGTACGTCAACTCCACCTCGACCGAGATCAACGAGTCGGCGTCGATCGTCACCTCGCCGACCGTCCACTCCATCGCGTCGAAGGTCCTCGTGAAAAGCTTTAAACTGTTATCACAGGAGGGTTCGGTAAAATGCTGGATCTTGTACGCGCGACCGCTCAATGCGCTGATCGTATCGAAGTTCGGTGTTTTGAGCGCGGACAGGACTGCCTCGGCACCCTCCGTGGCACACACCCTCCAAGGCTCGATTGTCGGCGCCGTCGTCTCCTCGGGCACCTTTGTCCCGCACGAAGATAATAGGATCGTAAACCCGACAATCAACGACAATCCATGAATCGCCTCGCTCAATATTCGTTTCATACGCCCCTCCTGAAAACCATGTTTTACCGTTTCCACAAGGTCAACGGGGATCCTTATTCCATGGATCCCGAAACTTCATCCTTCTGCGCTGCCGGCTCTGAAGTGTCCGGCCTCATCCAAATAACATCCATGAAATAGACTGCGCCCAAGCCGAGAAACAGACTCATAATGCCTGCCAGAAGCACATTGAGGAGAACGTTCGGACTTACAGGCTTCGCGTCTGCAACCGCTTCCGAGACAAACCGTATCACTTTTGCACTCGAATCCGCCTCCGTATATTCGGTCAATTCGGATTTGCGTTGTCGATACGCCTTCAGCTTGCTCTGGGTTAATTCAATGGAGCCCACCAGATCATCGTATTCTCCGCTGAATTCAATTAATTCCGCATCAATAGAATCCATCCTGTCGTACATCTCCACTAACTCCGCCTCCAAGATCGTCTTTTCATAGGATGCAGAAATGAGCCGAAGCTGCGCTGCCGTGTAGTCAGCCACCAGCAGCGCCTCGGACAACGTGTCCCCGGAAACTTCAAAATTGGGTCGAGTCCCGTCATATGGCGCACTTCGATTCATATTAATTTCAAAGCTTATATCACTGGCCGGGATACGCATCCGTTCCTCAACGGTTTCCCGAAGCGCTTCGACAAAAGCTGCATCCACGGCGATTTGCCGCTCAAGAGCTTTTAGGCGACTCTCACTCATATCGCTTGAATCGGACAATCGAATACGTTCTTTCGAAATCGCTTCAATATCATGTTGATTAAGAAACACTTTCCTTTGATTACCGAACCCTTTAAGCGAGGTCTCCAGAGAATCCAGTTTGCTCTGTGCAAATATAAGTGCATCCTCCAATTCCATCTGCCGGTCTGTTTGAGCTTGATTTTCAAAAATCACGCACAAGGCTTGTGCAATATCCTGCGCCGTCCGGGGATCGGAATAGGTGACCGAAACCCCGACCAAATCCGTCTTATCAATGTTCTGAAGCGTAATAGACGAAAGAAGGCTCGGGATTGACTCGTCTAAGGCGAGTTCATCAATCACCATCGTAAGCACCGAAGCAGAAAGCATACTCTGCATGTAATCCGCTTTGGTTTTCTGCGTCAGACGTGTAAACGGGTCATCGATTGTAACGATCTCCGTACGTTCAACCGGAGTCAAATTCTGTGGAATAATTGAGATTGTCGCTGTCGCCTTGTATTCTTTGGGGAAAACAAAAAGGCTTAGGACTCCGCTTATCATCATTGCCGCGACGACCAGAGCGGCAATCATTACCTTTCGCTTCCGGATGATACGAATCATATCCCGAACATCCAGTTCTATCGGTGCGTTATTTGAATTCAAGCTCATATACGCCTCCGCAAGATGCATTGCAATCCATAGGACCTGCCAGGTAACTGCAGATAATGCCAATAATAAATTATATTATACCGAAATAGTGAGCCGTTGGGAACCGGCGCCTCTATTTCGCCACAGACTGGCTTTCTACGGTTCTGGTCCACCAGAAATCCTTGAAATAAACGATGGCTACACCGAGTGCGATTCCGGCGGCAAGAGCGATTAAGCCATTCTTAAGTAAGCTCGGGCTTACCGGCTGGCTGCTTGCCGTCGCCTCGGAGGATACATTGACAATCGCTGAGGATGTGTCGCCGCTAATTAATGTTTCTATTTCGGTTTTCCTCTGATCGTATGCCAGAAGCACGCTCTTGTCCCGAAGGATTTCCCTGTTCAGCATCTCGTATTCGCTTGAGTATTGTTTATATTCGGCTTCGAGCATGTCCAATTCTTCCTCCAGTTCCGAAATTCGTGCATCGAGAACGATCTTCTCGGTTGCCGCAGAAACCAGATTCATTTTTGCGGAAACATATCGATATAAAATCAACGTCTGCGACAGCGAATCCTCGGACACCTTAAGATCAATCTGCGTTCTTTCGATATCCGGCTTATTGGGCATCTCCAGAAACATCTGAAAATCCTCTGCCGAAAGACCGTCCGTAAAAGTATATGACGTCTCAATCCATTGGATAAATGCCAAATCAGCGTTCATTGAAGTTTCCAGGGTCAGCCTTTTCGTTTCACTCCCATTGAGATATTCTGAGATTCTTTTGATATCGGCAGATACTGCTTCGATATCATGCGCGTCCGAAAGCAACTCCAGATTCTCGAGTTTCTCATCGTATGAGGATTGGACATTTGCAATTTGAGTATCGGCAAAATCCTTCGCCTTGGCAAGCTGCCCGATTCGCACTTCGGAGATATAATCTTTATAAACGGTAGATAGTGTGCTCGCGATCTGCTTCGCCGTAGCCGGATCCGAGTAAACGACCGTTATGTTGATTAGTTCACTCGCCGGGACATCCGTCAGGGTAATCGCACCGCGAAGCGCATCCGTTGTCGTGTTCAGCGACAGAGAATCGATGACCTCCTGAAGTACTTCTTGTGACTTCATACGATTCAGATATTCCGCTTTCGTCGGCGACTTCACAATGCTGAACGGATCACTGATCGTGACCTTTTCAACGAGCGCCGCAGGCACAATCGGCTGCGGAGAAATCGTTACGGACGCGGTTGCGACATATTGCCTGGGAAGAATGACGAGGCTAATCACCAGCCCGAGAATAAGCGCCGCTGCGGCGATGATAATCAGAAAAACTTTCTTCCTCCAGAATACCCGGATCAGGTCTCTTAAATCCATCTCCTGTGCAACCGTTTTCTTGGAATCATTCATCTTTTCCTCCTCTGCGGACCGCTCCGGTAACCGCATCCGCCTGCATTACACCAACATACGTCAGCATTCTCATGGGTCATCTTAATGATGCCAGCTCACTTTGAATATACGATAAGGATAATAGCTTACGTTTCACCTCGTCGACACTGAGCATCTCGGTGTTGTTTGAGTTAAATTCCGACACAACACTCATCTCCTGATTTCCTTCCGTAAAGAATTTGTTGTAGTTCAAATCACGCTGATCCGCAGGGACGCGGTAATAATTACCGAGGTCGACCGCATGAACGCATTCCTCGCTCGTGAGCAGGGTCTCGTGCATCTTTTCGCCGTGACGAATCCCGATGACTCGGATCGGATTGTCCGCGCCGAAGATTTCCTTCACCGCCTGCGCAAGGACTCCAATGGTCGAAGCGGGCGCCTTCTGCACCATGATATCGCCGCTCTTTGCGTTCTGAAACGCAAAGACCACCAGCTCGACGGCTTCCTCCAGACTCATAATAAACCGCGTCATGTCCGGATCGGTAATCGTCAGCGGCTGTCCGCTCTTGATCTGCTCTACGAAAAGCGGAACCACGGATCCTCTCGAGCAAAGCACGTTGCCGTAGCGGGTGCCGCAGATCAGCGTCTTTTCGGGCTCGATTTTACGGGACTTCGCAACGAAGACCTTTTCCATCATCGCCTTCGAGGTGCCCATCGCATTGACGGGATACGCTGCCTTATCGGTCGAAAGACAGATCACTTTCTTAACGCCCTCTGAGATTGCTGCGGATAAGACATGATCCGTTCCGATGATGTTCGTCTTAACGGCCTCCAGCGGAAAGAACTCACAGGACGGCACCTGCTTCAGTGCCGCCGCGTGAAAGACATAATCCACGCCGTGCATCGCGTTCCCGATGCTACCGATATCGCGGACATCGCCGATATAGAATCGAATCTTCTCATTACCGTAATGCCGGCGCATATCGTCCTGCTTCTTCTCGTCTCTCGAAAAAATCCGAATCTCCCCGATATCCGTCGACAGGAAACGATCCAGCGCCGCATTCCCGAAGCTTCCCGTTCCGCCGGTAATTAATAGTGTCTTGCCCTTAAACATTTCTATTCCTCCCAAAACCACTCGGTCTGAATATTTGCTCTATGCATTGGTTGACGCTGCCCGTATATAATCGTCCTAGTATTTTCTCCATACATTCCGGTTGACGATGCCCGTATAACTCTGAATAATCTTGATCACCTTGGTGCTCACGTTCTCATCGATGTAATCGGGGGTCGCTACGCCAATATCTCCGTTCTGATTCATTGCGACGGCCAGATCGACCGCCTGCAGCACCTGCTCCGTCGTAATGCCTCCAATGATGAAGTTGCCCTTGTCCATCGCCTCCGGACGTTCCGTGCTGGTGCGCACCGATACCGCGGGGAACTTGAAATAGGATGCCTCTTCCGGAATCGTACCGCTGTCGGAAACGACGCAGAAGGCATTAATCTGCAGATGGTTGTAATCGGAAAAATTAAACGGCGGCAGGCTTCTGACGTTCGGATGAAACCGGAAACCCCTGGCCTCGATGAACTTCGCGCTCCTCGGATGCGTGCTGTAAATCACGCCCATGTCATAGGCCTCGGCTAAGGCATTCACGGCATTCATCAGGGCGAGAAAATTCTCTTCGATATCCATGTTTTCCTCACGATGAGCCGAAAGGAGGATGTATTTCCCCTTTTCAAGATTCAGCGTCTCGAGAACCTTACTGCTTTTGATCTTTTCCAGATTGGCCGACAAGACTTCCGCCATCGGCGAACCGGTTACATACGTCCGTTCCTTCGCGGTTCCTTCGGTCATCAGATACCTGCGCGCATGCTCACTGTAGCAGAGATTCACATCCGAGATATGATCGACAATTCGCCGGTTGGTCTCCTCCGGAAGATTCTCGTCAAAGCATCGGTTTCCCGCCTCCATATGAAAAATCGGAATCTTCAGACGCTTCGCCGCAATCGCCGAGAGCGCCGAATTGGTATCTCCGAGGACAAGAAGCGCGTCCGGCATGAACTCCTCCAGGGTACTAAAACTTCTCGCGATGATGTTTCCGATCGTCTCGCCGAGCGTACTGCCGACCACATCGAGATGCACATCCGGCTCCCGAATCCCTAAGTCCTCGAAAAAAATCTTATTCAGCGTGTAATCCCAATTCTGACCGGTGTGAACCAGAATGTGCTCAAAATACTGATCGCACTTCTTAATGATCTCTGAAAGACGGATAATCTCCGGCCGCGTTCCCACTATGGTCATGACTTTGAGTTTCTTAAAAGCGGTTCCCACAGTACTACCTCCAGATAATATGTACCCGGCTATTCCGGGATCAAACACTCATTTGCCCTCTTACCCGTCATCGAACCGGTTTGCCGACGCTCATAATTCTGCGTGTATCCGGCGGTAATGTCAACCGATTCGAGTTTATTTGCACCGCTTTGCGGCGATTCATATCGACGGCCGCCGGCCTATTCGCGATCATTTTTATCCTCACGAGTCGGAAAGTGAATAATGAGGATACATCGCTTTATGATTCCTTGTCCATTCGGCCAGCTCTCTGACCATCGTTTCATAATCGGGAATGATATACCCGAACTCGAACCGCTTTCGTAGAAGTGACTTATCCGCAACGAGCGTGTCTGAAGGCACAATCGTCAGTTCGTCACTTCGCAGATACTGATTGAGTAAAAGGAGCAGGTCGTATTTACTGATCGATTCCTCGGGAACCATGTTATAGAGTCCGTGGGCCTTCTGTCTTGCGGCCTCCTCCATGGTCTTCGCGAGCTGTAACGTGGTCTGCCCGGTCCAGATCGCCTTTGTAAAGCCCTTAATCGTCCCGCTTTGCTGCATGAACCAGTTCATCAGTCCGATACCCTTGGGATTGATGTCCGGACCGATAATCGAGTTTCGAAGCGTGATATTCTTATCGTCATCCAATTCGCCGAGTGCCTTCGAGCGGTCATAGAATAATTCCCCGTCTCGAAAATCATCCTCCGTATACTCCCCGCGCTTTCCCGAAAAAACGCAATCCGTACTCATGTGGATGATCTGGGTCTCCGTTCCGCTTGTAACGGAAGCCAGAAAATGCGGGAAATACGAATTGAGAAAAACCGCGAGCTCCTTGTTGGTCTCCGCAAACTGATTCAATATTCCGATGCAGTTGATTACGGAATCAAACCGACCCGCCGTGATGATCTCGCGGATTGTTTCCGTGTCCCTCGCATTACCGACAATCGATTTGCAGTGCTTTACCGGACTCATATCAAACCCGGTCACATCATGTCCCAACTCGTCCAGATACATCGATATTGTATGTCCCGCCATACCGGCTGCGCCGAAGACCAGAAATTTCATATCCTTCACCCTCTTTTCTCAGTAAATATTATCGGTACCGCTCTTTGTTTATTGCAGATCGACTGGCCCGCCATTTATTTTGGCATCTGACGGCTTCTTGTCAGCATTTATAATGGATTGTTATGGGTCATCTTGAGACCCTCCTGTTTTTTGCATATAATTGCCAATTTCATCATCATCGAAAAACTCATTCATGAGTGCATCAATCTTTATTCTGAAATCCATAATATTATGGTTCTTCAGCGCTTCAACAGAATTGTTCTCTTCGAGCATCTTCCGGAGCGAGTCGTCCCGCAAGACCCGAGTGATGCATTGCGCGAGGTCTCTTGCGTCGCCGGCTTTAAAATAGAGTCCGTTGTAGCTATCCCGGACGTTCTCAAAAGTGGCCTCAAAACGGGACATGATGATTGTCTTGCGCATGGCGCCGGCTTCAAAAGCGGGTCGCGCCTGATGCGGATACTTGGAAGGGAAAACGACCACGTCCGCGGCCCGATAGAAGTCATCCACCTTCGTCTGCGGAGGAAACATGAGAATGCGATTCTCCAGACGGAGCTTTGCGATCAAGTCCCGGATTCTCTTTTCATAATTGAGACCCAGCAGTGTCTTGATGCTTCGTAGCAGCGAAGCGATCGGCGGATTGACGGGAAGAAACAGAACCTTAATACTTTTGTCCTCTATTTGGGAGATCGCATTCATCAGCACGTCTCCGCCCTTGATGCGGTCAAACCCGCCCACAAAGAGCACGTACTTGTCTGACAGGCTTAATCCGAGCTTCTCCCGGTAGCCATACATGTTATACGGCTCTCCGGTTACCCGGATACTGTCCCGAATGACAATTCCCTGATCCTCCTTAAGACCTTTTGTATTTCTCATGTCATATTCGGAGATAAACACCACTTTTTCAAAATGATTCACGAGCCAGTGTTTGAGAAGATTTGTGCGCAAATTGAGAGGTGTATTAAGATATGTCTCCCGGACAAAGCAGATTCGGGCGATGGTTTTACCGATGCAAGGCCCCACCCACGCATGCGTCATTGAATTCACCGCGATGATGTCCGGTCTCACCTGCCCAATGATTTTTCTGAGCTCAGAGATACCGCGCGTCAGAATCGATAAGGATCGGATATAGAACAGCATATTGAGCTTTGTAACACTGGCTCCGCTGTAGTGAACATACTTTGGTAAAGGCTTATCTGAAGTGATGACTTCGATTCCCCTTGATTTAAGAAGTTCAGCCATCGCAGGCGGTGCGGCAGGACTATATACGATCAAACGGAATTTCGTTTGATCAATTGAATCCACGATATCCAGAAAGCTCTGACCCGCCCCTCCGATTCCGCCGTAAACATTGATAAGTAATACCTTCTTCAAACTCTTTTCTCCTTGTCAGAACGGCAGTGCGCCGAAAATCGTCTGGTAATTGCCGTAATATGGACTCCATTCGGGATTCAGAAAAAATGATACGTATCTCATTGCGTAGATCGTAATAATAATCCAGAACACAATTTGCTGATTCACTTTAAGTTTCATGCTTGAAAGAATGTGAGGAAAAGCAACGACGAGGAAAATTTCAAAATACATCCCGATTCTTGCAATCATTACGATTTTAACGGCAATCAAAGATACCGCACCGGCTAGCAAGGCTAATTTTCCGTACACCATCGCTCTTCCTTCAAGTTTATTAATATTGAATATTACAATGAGAAAGAGAACGAATGAGATGAATGCCGTTCGAAGACCGCTTGGCTGTCCAAGGTCAACATACGATGCATATCGGGGAAAAATTTGAAAAGCATAACCAAGTACGATATTCAGAATTGGAGTGAAAACCAGAACCGCCGTGCCGGCAACCAGCGCCACCAGCCATCTCCGTTTGATTTTAGATTCAGTCAGGAAAAAATAGATCGGAAGCATAATAATCGCGCTCCTGTGAAATCCGGTCGCGACGAGAATCATCAGTATATAGGGAATCAATTGCCTTTTCACTGCAAAAACCATCGCGATGACAACAAAGCTAATCGCAAGCGTCTGTCGAATTGAGGACAAATGAATCAAAAACAGATATGGATTAATAAGCAATATTAAGAAACCCATCCAGTATTGACGGATATCCAGATTCTTCGTAATCAAAAAATAAATCGCGATCATGTAGAGTAAGCTGGAGATTACAATCATTATGTAGAAACTCGGGGAGAACTGGTTTAGAAGTTTATAGAGGATGTCGTCCGCTCCGTGCGTAATCAAACCTGCTTGAATGGATGTGTACATATCCTGATAGCCTTTATAATCGTTTCCGAAATTAAAGCGCACCGCCAGGAAGAAAAAGAGAAGAATAAAGGAAAAAACGTAATACCGCCTCTTTCGATTCATGAAAGGTGCGGCAAAGAATATCGCCAATAAGAAAATAAAATGAGTCAGCATTTCTACCTTGCCCTTGTCGAATCGGTCGGATTACAAGCGGTTCTGATCCCAGTTGATGTTCTTCTTGATGATGTCCGCCGGAACCCCCGCGATGATCACATTGGGTGTTGTGAATTTCTTCGTGACAATCGCTCCGGTTCCGACGATCGAATCCCGCGCCACCTGTGCGCCTTTGGTTAAGGTGGTATTATAACTGATCCACACGTGGTCGCCGACTGTGATATCCTGAGACGGATTGATTCGATTGCCGTCCATATCCAGAATCGAGTGACTGTCACCCACCCGGAAAATAATATCGCTCGAAAAAAGACAATCCTTCCCGATTCGTATGCTCCGGCCCTCGATGCACGCCAGATGCGTGTGTCCGCTAATCGTTGTACGGTCACCGATTTCGATGGTGCCGTGATCATCTTCAAACGAGAAGTCACCGATTTTGCAGGTCACATTCTCTCCGATCCGGACGTGGTTTTTGTTGCCGCTGATCGTAATCGTTGATCGATGGAGGATACTTCCGTCGCCCACAACAATCTCATTATCGTTTCCGGATACTCGAATCCGGGTTCTTACCAATATCGAACGACCGATTGATATTGTGTTGCCCTTCCCCTTTATGCGAAAACGATTTCCTCCCAGGACCCGGTTAATCAACGGGGAAACGACGGAAGCCCATCGGGGATGGTTACGGAAAAAAATCTTCGCAAAACTGCCGACTCCCATTATTTGGCCTCCGCTAATTTTTCTTTTCCTTGAATCATGTTGATGATTCGCTCACATGCAACTTCGCTGCTTTTGGTCCGGATCACGAACTCCCTGGCCGCCAATCCGAATTCGAGCCTTGCGCGCTCCGGCATGTTCATGACCTCTTCAATCTTCCGGCCGAGCGCTTCAATCGAGTCATCTTCCACAAGAAAGAGGTGGTCTTTGTACTCGTCCGGCATGCCGTCCAGAACATAGGCAATCACCGGAACTCCCGACAGGAGGTACTCCATGGTCTTAATCGGGAAGGAGTACTGGGTATACTCCTCGTTGTTTTGCCTCGGGTTCACCAGAACCATGGCCGATTGGATAAGAGCGGCGGATTCCTCCGCCGAAATCTGACCGAGCATTTGAATCCGGGCGTCTTTACCGGTGTATTCGAGAATCGCATCCTCGGCATCCCCGCGACCGCAAATCAAGAGCTCGATGTTCGGGTTTATGATCGCGTGAACCGCTTTAACAAGATTCAGTATACCAAATTTCTGCTTGAGCGTGCCCGCGTATACTATGCGCTGTTTCGCACCCATCGTCTCCTGCTGTTTCGAGCCCGTAGGCGCCTGCGGTTTCGAGCCCGTCTGTTCCTGTTGTTTCATGTCAGTCCGGTCTTGCGACTCAGGCAATGTCCCGGGCAAATTCACCGTTCCTTCCACGACGATATAGGGGCGGGATCCGACACCCAGTCGCTCCTTCATTTGCTTTGTAACCAACACGAACGAATCGACGTGCCGGGCGTTTTCTTCAAACACTCGGATATCGATTTTTTTCATCATGCGGTATGCAAGCGACTTTTTTTCAAACAAGTTCATATACTCCGGAAGGTCGGGAACGATTAAGCAGATATGAATCGAGGGGTCCCTTTTCTTTGCATACACGGCGGCTTGCAAGAAAGGTGTGTGAGGTGAGTATACGATGATGATCTTATCCGGGTCCTTATCAGAAACAAAGGGCTGGATGGCCCGAATGAGCGATCCTTTTCGCGAAATATTCCGATACCCCCACAGATTACAAAACGACACATACTCACAGGAGACCGTATTCTTGTACAATTTGCGAAAACCCTTCATCAATAAGGCTTTGTATTCCTTCGGAAAAGTACCGACAAAAGGGGCGGATAAGACCTGCAAGTCTGAGTCGGGGATGCTCATGAATCCGTTGATGAAGTTCCACTGGAATTTGTTGGCCGCATAGTGAACCGCTCCCTTGGAGTTGGCAAGGATATCTGCCTCCATTTCCTCCGGGAACGGTCCGCCCAGAAACAACATCTTCAATTTTTCCCCTCCTGGTTCCATGCATGACCCCGAATTATTGCACCATACACTTTATTTTTTCGCAAAACTCGTCATCCAGTTTCTTCATTAGCAGTGTAGCGTCTTCACTTTCGGTCACCGCTGCAACCTGAATGGCTTGAGCAATACTTTCGGGAGTTTGAGTGTCATAGAAAAACAGATGCTCACCGACAGCGGATAATTCTATCGCAGGAATGCGGATGCTAACCACTTTAAGCCCATTGCACAGGTATGAAAGAACTTTCGACGGGAATGACGAACGATTAAATGCGGCCTCTGGGTCCTGCGTACTCAACCCAATGTCACAAGACTGAAGAAAGCGGAGATAGTCGTCCCCTTCTTTCATTCCGTCATAAGTAACTGCGCATTTTGTTTTAAGTGAAACTGAATGGATGGCTTTCTTTATTTCTTCTATCTGTTCAGAGTTGCCAAACCCGATAACATGCAAGTGATATTTTTCATCAAGGAAGCCCGCCGCCTTTACGGCTGCAAATGCGCCGCCTTTCTTTATATCAAAGGTGCCGGCATAAACGCAGTGGACTCTACCGTCGGATAATTTGGGTGTTAGCCGTGTTTCCGAAAGGTAGCTTCCGTGATTGATTGCATAGGGCCGAGCGAACTTGTTAATTCTTTCGTTAAGAAGATGCGTTGAAAGAATATAGGCGTCTGCCAACCGGAAAAATATCATTTCTTTTTCTTCTGTTTTTTTATCGGAAGTAACATCGCTATACATCTCATTTACTTCGATAATCAACTTAAATCCTCGAATTTTGCGTGCGAGTCCCACTACCGTCATATAGTACAGCGAGTGATATGCAACTACAGTATCCTCTTTCTTGACATGCGTTATTAAATACTGAAACAGTCTGATGCGCATAAACTGTCGATTGGCAATATAATTTATTCTTGACTGCAATCCGATGGATGGAAAATATAACACATCCTCAATAAGTTGTTTTTTTAAATGACCGCTACCGGGTTGAGCAGGGCAAGCAGATACGATTATGGCTGCTTGTCCGGTTCTTTTCAACGCCGAAAAAACATATGCAATTTTGGGTTGTGCAGCAGGCGACGATGCTCTATTTTTTATGAATCGGTGCTTGAAGTAATTAATGTAGTGAATCATTGATTGGCACCTCTTTTTTGGGGGGCTGAAATTCTTTTCTAAGAGCGATTGCCTGAAGAATACAATAAGGAATGAAAACAACTGAATTAATGATGATCAACCCGATCCAACCCCATCCCATAAACTTGGCAGTGATCACGTACGCTATTTTAACCGCGATACCGGCGGAATAACAAACAGTTTGGAGTTTCAACTTACCGGATCCACAAACAAGAGTAGACAGAACTGAGTGATAGATAAAGATACTGCCAAAAACTGCAAAAGCAACGGCATACCCATAGTGGATACTGATTGCCTTCTCTCCAAGCCAGACATTAACGATAATCTGCAAAAATGGAACGAGAAGAAATTCGAAAAAGGTTGCAATCAACACAAGAAAATTGAGCCGTTTATACCATGTTTGAAGCCATGGATAGTCCTTTTCACTGATGGCTTTTGTCACAGCTGACCACATGGGCAGCAACGCAAGTGAAAAGATTGAACCGACAAGCAGAAATAATCTGAAATAGATCTGATATTCTACAACGTAGTTGGCCCCGTTGAGTTGTGTAATGATTATTTCATTTGTTGCCATCAAGCCCATAAAGAGCATCTGATTAATAAAGAATAATCCACCCAGTGACACGAGTCCTTTTGCTGAAGTGTGATTGTAGTAGCGAATTGTTGGCCGGCAATCGCGCAACTTGCCTGTAAAGACAATAACGGTAGCTGCAATTAAGGGAAGCGCTGTGCAAATTACGTACGCTATAGATAAATTTAGAAGATTCTGTTCAGCACCCTGAGACGGGGCAAAGAGAACATACCCCAATTGCAGCAGGCTTGATACTACCGCAATTAGATTCGTTGCCGCAGATTTTTGCAATGCGTATAAAATCGAGGTAATTATGCGGAGAACGAATTGGATAACGATGCCAATAAATACATACGTGACCGCTCGATTTAATACATCTGTACTTATCACCGTGTCCGGAATATTGAAGACAGAGTTCCAGTTGATTAAGGTTATTGCAGCAGATCCTGCAATCGCAAATATAACACCAAGAATTGAAAAAATAATATAGCCGGAAGAAATAAGTTTTCTGGATTGTTCTTTGTCGTTTCGGACCAGTGCTTCAACCAATTGGTTTCTTAATCCGTTTCCAACACCAAAATCAAAAGTAAATATCCATATCATGACGGAAAGAATGGTAAACCAGACCCCAAGAACCTGCTGATCAGGGAAATAGCGCAGGTATGCGGGCATGGTTACAAGCCCAATGATCATGGTTCCGCCCTTGATTAGAAACGATGCGAAAATATTCTTAACGATTATTTTGTCTTTTTCTCCGGCTGATTTCAACTTCACTATGGTTTTTCTGAGTACGTTCATTTTTACATTCCAATCTGATATGTCTTATTCAATTTGATAGCATTCATTTTCTACCGTTCCAGATATTCCTTTCATCGTCAGTCAGTCCAACAGACCCCTTGCAGTCTTGTTCCTAATATCTTTCGTCTATCCACATAAAACAGTATAACTAATTTTACTCCTGACCGAGCAATTGATCGACCATCCCGATGATTCTCGGGTACGTTACTTTCCGGTCGAATTTTTCCTCCGCGAGTCTTCTGGCATTCCGCCCGAGCTGCTCTTTCTCCTGCGCATCGAGGTGATATAATCGCTCGATCGCCGCGGCGAGGCTTTCCGGATTCTCGGGCTCGTAATTCATACCAAAGTGGTACTCCGTAAGCAGAGCTTTTAGCTCCAGATTCCGGCTTCCGTTCAGCATAGGTTTTCCCGAAGCCAAATAATCACCGACTTTATTTGTAATGCTTTGCGGCGCCTTACGCTTGATTGCATTGATCACCGCGTCTGAGTTTTCCAGGTATTTTTTCATGAGCGCATGATCCATCCAGCCCGGGAACAAAGCCTTGCTGTTGATTTTCCGGGCGTATTCTTTAAGTTCCGCCTCGAGCGGCCCGTTGCCGATGATGACCGGCCGAACCGGAACGCCTTTCTCGCCGGCTATTCTTGCGCCGTCCAGAAGGGTGCGGATATCATAGCTGTGACCGATGGATCCGATATACGCGATTCGGAACTCACCGGAAGGCTTCAACCATTCATCCGCAGGGAGGCTCGGGGGCTCCGTCGGGGGCGTATCCGCGGGTTTCGCCTGAGGCTCGTCCCGCTCATCCACACCGGCATCCGTCGGGGGGGTATCCTGGGTCCCGTCTTTGGATTTGTCGAAGGCGGCGAGGTCGGTCCCGATAAAGACATAATCCTTTACCCTGCATTTCTTGTTTTTGCCGGCCGCAACATCCATATACGTCTTGGAGACGGCCATGATTCCGTCCGCCAATGCGTATACCTTGTCGGCCTTGAGTTGAAACGGCAGGAACAAAATATTGCTGATCACCGGAATGTCGAGAAATAAAGCGTACATCGCCTCCGGCCAAAGGTCCTGAACATCGATCACGAACGGAACGGCATGGTCCCTCGCGTATTTACCCGCAACCAGAGAGCTTCCCAGACCGGGCACGCAGGTATACACCAGATCGTACCTTTCGGCCTCGGTTTTGAGAAACCGCCGAAGGCTCCGGGTAAACGAAGACATGCTCAGGATCCGCCTCACGCTGATGTTCCTTTTATAACCGATCTCGTCCAGGAGAACGATCCGGTATGGCGCACGTTCAAATACATCCTCGTCCTTGCGGAACGTACGATCCAGCTCGCGAAACCGGCTGGTCACCACCGTAACCTCGTAGCCCTTCTGCGCAAGCATTTCCGCGATTCGCTTGAATCGGCTCCGGTTGTTTCCCTTTTCCTCCGGAAGCTGCGTGAACGGCGCAACGAGAAGAATTTTCTTCATGTGGGTCTCCCTTGTCGAAGAGCGACTGAACGACTCTTATAAATAAAATGTCTTTCTCTGCCTTGCGGAGCAATCGCTTCCTACAAATTCCAAAGATGATACAC
>CAYGIB010000010.1:0-18959 GCA_964349735.1 uncultured Oscillospiraceae bacterium
CTGTAAAATTAATAAAATAACATAACGAACAAGCATGACCGGTCGGATTCGATATGCCCGACAGTAATCATGCACAAGGAACTGCGAGTCGGTAATCAGAAGCACCAGCGCGGAAAAGCCTGCACCAATGGCAATGACATACCAGTCCAAGCTCTCATTCAGAATGACCCAAATCAGAGTATATACAGACAGGTAAAACAATTTGTCGAAAAAGCGCCTAATGGAATCACCTCAATCATTCCGGCTATTATACCTAAATTGCTGCGGTGAAGGCCGGCGAATTTCTATTCAAAATCCGGATCGGGCTCGGCAGCGGGCCTCGGTTCGGGTTTCATTTCCGGTTTCGGTTCGGTTGTCATGCTCGGCGCTTCCGAAGGCACCGGCCGTAAAGGAGTCACATCTTCTGCGGTTGCGGTCGATCTCTTCAAATCGGGAAAATCCAATGTGTTCGACTTCTTCGAGTCAGAGGGAGCAACGGCACCGGTCGATGCAACCGACGGGGACGCGTTGACCGCCTTTGCTTTTTCAGCATCCAGTTCCTGCTTGAGTCTGACCGGAATATGCCCGTCCGCCTTTGCCGGGTCAGCTTGATTATTCTGAACAGTTTTTGCCTTTTCCGTGACGACCGGATTACTCCGGACCGGATCGGAATGTATGTTCGGCGCTTCGTTGGGCTTTTCAATCGGCTGATCGATGGGCTTCCTTTGCTCGAAAAGCTCCGGAATACTATCCATATGAATCGCCCGAACGCCCATAATCGGAGTCGCATCGGCGACCGGCCTTGTCGGCGTCGCCACGCCTGTCGATGCGGAAGGATTCGACACCGCTCTGTTCGGTGTCGGCCGAACCGGCTCATCCACCCGTGCTATCGACGGAATATAAGGCATTTCCGACTTGATTGGCTTAGAACCATCATGCTCCTCAAAGACATCGTCGGGATCAATCGAGCCTCCATGACGATTCCCCTGCGAATACACGGCAAGAGGCGGTATCGCTTCATCCTCCGGCAGATAGTCGTCATCGTAGTCATCGTCATATGCGGATCTTCGGTTCAGCATCAAAGCGACCACTGCAGCGGCCAATACAAGAGCGATAAGCCCCACCAGGTAGAACATGATCGTGAACGGATTCTTAAAATCTGTGATGCTGTCAAAAACAGATTTCGACTCTGTCGGCACAACGGACGGTTCTGTCGTCACTGCCGGTTCGGCTCCCGTTTCAGAAGGAACGGATTCCGCCGGGTCCGGAGACGGCGAGGGTGTCGGTGAAGGCTCGACAAGAACCGTCTCACCGCGATACGGCATCACCATCAGCTTTTCGGTGTCATAATAATAGAAAACCGCTTGCCCGCCTGCATCCATCAGATATAAAAGGATCTGCGGATTCAAAGGGTCGCTGATGAGTCGGTATGCCGTAACCTCTTCCCCCTCGTACTCGAAAGGAAACGCCTCATAACCGAAGGGAACTTCCGCCGCATCTCCGGCGTCCAAGATTCTTAGCGAGGTCTCCGGCTGCTTCACGAAAAGAAGCGGATAGACAATCTGAAGTGTCGGATCATATACGAAATATCGGATCTCCTGCTCCGTGAGCAGTTGAACTAAAAGTATTTCATCCGTTGAACCGGCCTGCGCCGGCCCTTTAAATACAGGAATCTCTACTCCTTTATATGTCGACGTGGAAGCGGTAAACCCTTCCGGAATAGAGGTATTCTCGTCAATGGCAACAATCATCAGTTCACTGCCAAGGTACTCCATCAATGGCAGTGGTTCAGGAGACGGTGTCGGCGTGCCGGTCGGGCCGCTCGCTCGCGTAACCTTAATCGAGTAAACCTTGGTCGTCCCGTCTTCGGCCTTCACCGTTATCTTAATCGTATTCGTACCGGGCTTAATGTTGTTCTGAACCCCGTTGAGCGATACCTTTGCTTTACTATCCGCCGCAACGGCAGTCACCGATACCTTGGTCACATCTTCGGCGACATCCATCGCATAGGATGTCTTGGATGCCGAAAAGCTCGGCGACAGAGTTCCGGGTGATACCAAGAGTGATGCAAGATTTGCGTTGTTGGACTGAGGGACGGGAGTCTTAATTGATATTGAACGAGAGGCAGATGAATAAATGCCATCCACCTCGAAACTGTCCAGTGAGATGGTGGTATCTCCTGCCGCCTTACATAGAAAAGTTGCAGTAATAATCCTGCTGTCGGTTGGAATCGTTGCATTCCCGTTTGAAAAAGTGCCTACCCCAATATCCTCGTACCAGTTTGATTTGTAACTGCTGGAAAACGACTGAAGAGTTAACAAATTACTGTTATAAACAAAACCGCCGGAAAAGCCACTGTATGGTCCATCTGTTCCAGAAATGGTGAGGGACACCGATATGGTCTTCCCGACTTCAGCGGTTCCCGAGACGGACATCGATACGCTCGCCGCTGCATAAACATTAGCAAAAGATATCATAGGTATAATGAAAATAGACGCAATTATACATGAAGCAAGCGATAATAATATTTTTCGTTTCATATTTTCCTTACTGCGGTAAAACCGCCTGCTTAATAATATGTCTGGCTATCATTGTCAAATCCATGCTGTTTATCTTGCCGCTTTTATCAACATCCGCGGCAAGAAACTCAATACCTGTAAGATTTCCTGTCTTGATGATGTGACGTGCGGTAATCGTCATATCGTATGAATTGATACGACCGTCTCCCGAAGGGTCTCCGTAAAGTATGACATGGTACAAGTTAGTGATTACATTTTCTGAATTGTATACCCTAAGACGGTCGCCTGTTCTCATGATACGAGTCATGTCAGTAATCACGGAGCCCATTCGGTCAGTCACCTCGGCTCTTGCACCTTCGATCAGGGTTAATCCATTTAAAAAGGTTTGTGCTGTCATTTGCTCTGCAATGCCGGATAAATACTGATCAAAGAGAGTATAGTTTGATGTAAACAGCGGTTCTGCACTCTCCTCTAAACGAACAATGCTGATGTTATAATTTCTAACATTTCCGTTCTGGGCGGTGCAGGTTATTACAACTTCATTAATCCCGACATTAATCGGGACAGCTCCGGTTCGTACAAGAGGAGTTTCTTCGATTACCGGATTCCATGGAATTCCAGATAATGTCGAAAAAGAAGATGCTTTTGTAACCATAAAGTCGATGGTGGACACCCCGTTACCGACAATCAAATCATACTCGAAAATGTTGGGGTCAAAAGATGGAGTCAAAGCCTGATCCATAATCGATATTGAAGTAATCCAGTTGTTTGGGTTGCCGGTACGATTAGGCGGCAAAACATTGCTCTCAGGCATGTTGTTATACACCGGAATTGAGAAAAGGAGTGGTAAAGCTGTTAAGTCCTCGTAAGCTTCACTTAATCTTTTTGCTTCTGATACCGGAGCTTGAGTACTTGTCATGTATTGGTGGTTGTATAGACCGTCCGCATTCTCGATAACATCAAATCTCTGAAAATATAGCGTATCCTGACCTCGCGAGATATACCCGCTGACAATCCATTCAGCTCCTCCCAGAATCGCCTTGTACTGGGAGTCCCATGGGCGAAGGTATGTGGTTGAAGGAGGGGTGCTTGTTCCACCCTTGGCATAAATAAGTGCCGGTCGGATGGGGTCGCTACCGGATACTGCACCAATATTATAAAAATTATAGTATCCTAAAAAGCCAGGATATGTACCTGAGGCCGTATCAGCCGGTTGTCCGTCTGACTTAAGTATTTCTTGCTTTATCCTTGTTACGAGAAAGTACGGATTGACTTGATAGGTTTGGGCAGCGTCCATAACCGCCTGTGCGTATGTAATATCTTCGCCAATACTATTCTTGATTAACCCAGTTTTCATAAAAGAATTACTGGGTGTTGAGAGCATGGACTGTACTGTTTCAATAACTTGCGTGACCGGATCATATGAAAGCTTAAAAAACTGGAAGATTTGAGTGTCTGACAAGAAATTCCTCGGATCAACCGCATACGCAACGTAACCCTTTGAAGTCTTCACCCATCTGGACGCATCGTAGGATACATAAGTATCTGTTAGCCAGTTATATGCGTCATATCTCCGACTCAAATAATTCAGATTAATGTAAGGTTCCCATCCCGGTAAAGAGGCATCGTTCATTGTGTAGGTTGATTGCCATGCATCGTTAACATAGCTTTCGATTAAGCTTCTGGGATTCCAACTATCTTCATTTGCTTCCATCGCAACGACTGTATTGAAATCCAGATTTGTGAGATATGGAACAAATACCCAGTTCGGGTATTTCTGATGAAGCGCGCGCAGTCCGTTTTTATATGATTCCGGGAATCCGGCAATTGAGATTTCAAACGCGGAAGCGGGATCCACGGGATCCGTTGCATCCGGAAGAATAAATTCAGCCCACATAAAGCCTTGCTTCTCTATCCCGTCCAAGTCTATCGCTTTGACTGGGTACCAATTTTCATTGACAATTGGACCGGTAATTTGAACCCGGTGACCGCAATATAAGATGGTGATTATTGAGGAATTGTCCGATGCGGACGCTCGAAAATTGACATAACTCCCGTTCACCGTAGCGTTCGGCAGAACCTCGGCGCGAACCGGATTAACGGGAAATACTAGATACACAAGGAGAACGGACATCAATAAGCACACCGCCTTCAAAGTCATGGAAGACAGGCGCTTGCCGCTGCGATTCAAACACGGCTGATTCGGTCTTTTGCAACCAGTATGAATTCCGATAACCAAAATCCTCCGTTAAGGAAGTAGAGAACAAAACACACACAAACATATTCTAGCAGACATACCTAACAACTATGTTACAAAACGGTATCACAGTTGCTGTATTTCTGAGTGAACGATCCCCACCGGACCTAAATTATATCCGAAAACTCATAAAACATAAACCCCTCCGGGTGCTTCCCGAAGGGGCTTGGTGGCTCACCGGAGGTTCGAACTCCGGACCCCCTGATTAAAAGTCAGGTGCTCTACCAACTGAGCTAGTGAACCAAAATGGCTGGGGTGGCAGGATTTGAACCTACGCATGCGGGAGTCAAAGTCCCGTGCCTTACCGCTTGGCGACACCCCATCGGATGCGGGAATACGAGAACCGAGCCGGGTCATCGCGATCAAGGGGATGGTTGGGGTGGGATATGGGATTCGAACCCACGATTTCTAGTGCCACAAACTAGCGCTCTAACCAGCTGAACTAATCCCACCGTATCATGCCGCGCAAAGGCACGAATGAAATTATATGTGTGGTTGCGGCAAATGTCAACATCAGGCGTTCTTTGTCAAAAGCCCCTTGCGTCGGAGAACCGCGCGTGCTGCGTGCACCCCGCTGGCTCCGGCCTGAGATAGTCCGCGCGTGATACCCGCTCCGTCGCCGATTGCGAAGAAATTCGGAATCATCGTCTCGAGTTCATTGGTCAAGCTGATTCTCGCGCTGTAGAACTTGACCTCGACGCCGTACAGGAGCGTGTCTTGATTGGCCGTACCCGGCGCAAGCTTATCGAGAACGTACATCATCTCGATGATATTGTCGAGGTGTCGCTTCGGAAGAACAAGTGAGAGATCGCCGGGAGTTGCGTTGAGGGTCGGTTTGACAAATCCCTGAGGAAGCCGGTGCGCATTGGTCCTTCTGCCGTCGATCAGGTCGCCGAAGCGCTGAACCATGATTCCTCCGCCGAGCATATTCGAAAGGGACGCGATTCGCTTCCCGTACTGGTACGGCTCATTAAAGGGTGTGGTGAATCGATTGCTGACAAGAAGGGCAAAGTTCGTGTTCTCGCTTCTCATGGACGGGTCGGTGTAGCTGTGCCCGTTGACGGTGATGATGCCGTCCGTGTTCTCCGTGACGACATAGCCGTACGGATTCATGCAGAAGGTGCGAACGACATCCTTGTACCGCGAGGTACGGTACAGGAGCTTGGCTTCGTACATCGCATCGGTAATTTCCTTGAAAACGATGGCCGGAAGCTCGACACGCAGTCCGAGGTCAACCTGGTTATTGATCATGACCAGCTTCAGCTTTCGACACTGCTCCGAGAACCACTCCGCACCCGAACGGCCGGGGGCGGCAATCAGGTAATCGCAACGAACGGTGCCTTGGGAAGAATCCAACTCAAATCGGCCGTCAGCATTGACGGTAATCTCGTCGACCCGGGTTCCGCACAGGATCTCCAGTCGCTTACCCAGCCATCCGTATTGAGCGGCAAGCAGATCCCGGTTCCTCTCCGTGCCCAGATGCTTGCATTTTGCGTCCATCAGGTGAAGGTCGAGGCCGATCGCTTTTCGACGAATCACTTCCGCCTCGGGCGTATCGGTCGAGAGATAATCGGCGGTCGCTCCGAATTTCATGTTGACGGAATCGACATACTCGATAAGCTTCATCAGCTCACGATCGGAGATGTACTCGTTGAGCCATCCGCCAAACTGAGTCGTGAAATTGAATTTCCCGTCCGAAAATGCCCCGGCGCCGCCGAACCCGCGCATAATCGCACACGGGCTACAGCCGATGCAGCTGTCGACCGCTCCCCGAATGATCGGGCAGGATCTCATGGAAACCGGCTGTCCCTGCTCAATGAGGACGACCTTAAGCTTGGGTTCGGCAATCATAAGCTCATATGCCGCAAAAATCCCGGCGATACCCGCCCCGATGATGGCGACGTCGAAATCGTTATTTCGGCTCATCCGAACGCTCCGTTTCTATTCTTTGGGAAGCCTCCGGCGCCGCTGCAGCCGATGGATTTTCGATTATTGCCGGACTCGAACCGGTCACAGGCTGCTGACCGATTCCGGAAGGCTCAGCAGTGACCGGAAGCCCAAGCTCGGCTTTTCTATGAAGATATACCTCGTGGAACGCCGTAATCTGGTACGGAATAATCCAATACTGCAAAAGGAAGAATGTAAACAAATTCAGTATATGCCAACCGATAAAGGATAAATCCAGAAGAAACATTCTTCCCTTCAGGCCCTTCGTCATTTCTTTGCTCCGGTTAAGTGCGGCCTTGGTCGGGACGTCAGGTTGCTCGGCTACGATAAAATCGGTAAACATATACGCATATTTACGGTTCAGCATAATAATCGTAGTAATAATGCCGGCTACGAAGATGTAGACACCAAGGATGATAAAGAAAACGAGAAATTCGCTGTAAATGAGCCGCCAGTTCCGCCAAAAATCAGCAGTGCGATCATATTCGCTCACTTTGACAACGGCCCGGATGATGATGTAGATAAATGCGATACCCACGGGAATGGAGATGATCATCGATGTAACGTAACTCCAGATCATCAGCCAAAGGTGTTTCCATGCCGTCGCGGAAAGGATGCGTGAAAATCTGCCCTCCCGGAATGACCAGAAGAGAGTTTTAACTCCTTTTCCCGCCTCGGCCGGCTCTTTACGAAGGTTATCAAGAAAGCGAACAAAACCGACGTAAATCGGGTTGAAAACCAGAAACACCAGTGCAATCATTACCAGATTGAGTAAAGGTGTAAGCATGTAGAACATCATTCTGATCGGTATCATTTCTCCGGTCGAATCCGGACTCGTTATCGCAATAACATTGGGAATCATACTCAATGTCGCACTGAGTATGGGAACGACAGATACAATTGCCGTATATACAAATGTAACGATAACAACCGTCCAAAAGGACGGACGGATTCGATCTCGCGCTGCCCTGCGAATTTCGGAAGAAGTCCACATAAAATTCACCCCCTCATTTATTAACCTTCTTGATTATATCGTATTTTACCGGATTGGGAATGATTAATCGCGTTGAATGGTGTATAATACGCATTCGTCAATACAATATGTGTGAGGTTATTTATGGCAGATCAATTATCGTATATTACAATGCCCAAGGGGTTTCTGGCCGCCGGTGTACATTGCGGAATGAAAAAGGACGGGAAACCGGACCTGGCATTCATCGTGTCGGAGTGCACATCTTCGGCGGCGGGAGTATATACCCGAAACATCGTTCAGGGACATTCGCTCAAGCGTACCCGTCGGCTCATTTCCGAATTCGGGCACTGTCGCGGGATTCTGATTAACAGTGTCAGCGCAAACGCCTGCATCGGACCGCAGGGTGATACAGATGCAGATACCGTTGCGGCGGAGGCCGCGCGAGTAATTAATGTGCTGCCCGAAGAAATCCTAACCTGCTCGACCGGAGTAATCGGTAAGCCGCTTCAGGTGGACAAAATCACACGGGGCATCGCCGGGTTCAGGAATCTCCTTTCGTCCTCCGAAGAAGCGGCACACTCCGCTATGCGTGCAATCATGACGACGGATCTTGTTCCGAAGGAAGCTTCGGCAGTCTTGGAAATCGACGGCTCTACAGTGACGATATCCGGAATGGCCAAGGGCTCCGGAATGATTCACCCGGATTTGGCGACTCTGATCGGAGTCATCACCACCGATGCCGAAATCGACCCGTCCTGTCTCGATGCTCTGCTTCGAGATGCCGTGAAATACACTTTCAACCGTGTATCGGTCGACGGAGATACATCGGTTTGCGATTCGATTATCATGATGGCAAACGGAGTTTCCGGCAAGCGGATTGTAGCCGGAACAAGCGCTTACAAGCTTTTTGCAGCCGCCCTTCAAAAGGTCGCCGGGGACTTGTCTCAGATGATTGCCGCTGACGGAGAAGGTGCGACGAAGCTTATTGAAGTGAAAGTGAATGGCGCCCCGACCGAGGAAGATGCACTCCTGATTGTTCGAAGCATCTGCCGTTCTCCCTTGTGCAAGACCGCAATTTTCGGGCAGGACGCGAACTGGGGTCGCATCATAAATGCTGCCGGCTATTCCGGCGCACGGTTCGATCCGAACCGAACAGATATCTTTTTCGGGCCGCTTCAGGTTTGCAAGGACGGATGCGCCGTCGACTTCGACGAGGATGAAGCCAGTAAAATATTATCTCGGGACCGCATAGTCATTGAGCTTGCGCTTCATTCCGGGTCCTGCTCGGACCGGATGTGGACCTGCGATTTCTCCTGCGATTACGTGAAGATCAACGGAAGCTACCGCTCTTAATCAAAAAGTCTATCTTCGTTATATGTTATTATCTCTAAAAAAGACCCGGCGAGGTTTCATCCTGCCGGGTCCTATATTACTGTTTGAATAAAAAATTGCCTCGATAACGAGTCTGCTAAAAGCTATTCCTTCTCCCTTTCCTTCAGTTCGAACGTGTATTTCTCACTGTCGTGGTCGATGCTTACCTCGTATACATTTTCGAGCTTCGCGGTAAGAAACATATCGGAAAGCGGATCCTCCAAGCGGCGTTGGATGGTCTTGCGCAAGGGTCTGGCTCCGTACTTGACATCATAGCCTTCTGTCGCCAATGCATCCTTTGCCTTATCGGAGACAAGGAGCTCGACACTCTTATCAGACATCTGCGCGGACAGCTCCTTCAGCATTAAATCGACTATTTGTCGAATTTCTTCCTTCGTGAGCTCGCGGAATACGATGATTTCATCGACACGATTCAGAAACTCCGGGCGGAACATATCCTTGAGAACGGTATGCACCCGGCTCTCCATCGCGACATGACCCTCTGAACCGAATCCGAAGCCGTTCGACTTCAGGGTAGTCCCGGCATTGGACGTCATGATCATGATTGTGTTCTCGAAGTTCACCAGACGTCCGTGACTGTCAGTCAGCCGCCCGTCATCCAATATCTGCAGGAGAAGGTTGAACACGTCGGGGTGTGCCTTCTCAATCTCGTCGAAAAGGATGACCGAATAGGGCTTGCGGCGAACACGCTCCGTTAACTGCCCTCCATCATCATACCCTACGTATCCCGGCGGAGACCCGATCAGCTTACTGACCGTATGCGCCTCCATAAATTCGGACATATCCATGCGAATCAAGGCGTCTTCTCTGGCAAACATCGCCTCGGCGACCGCCTTGACCAGCTCAGTCTTGCCGACACCGGTCGGCCCGACAAAGATAAAGGATGCCGGCTTGTGCTTCTTGCCGAAGCCGGAGCGGTTGCGGCGAATCGCGCGGGCCAGGGCGCTCACAGCGTCATTCTGACCGACGACTCGCATATGCAGGCGGTCCTCGAGCTTCATCAGTTTCTCCGATTCCGTCTCCGAGATCCGTTTGACCGGAATGCCCGTCCACATCTCGATTACGGCAGAAATATCCTCGTGAGTGATTATGGTCGGAACCAGCTCGCTCTCGAGAGATTCCAGTTCCTCGCCCAAACGCAGAAGATGTGCTTTGCTTTCCGCCTGTTTCTCGTAGAGGCCTTCCTGCTCGATTACCTGCGGAGCCGATGCTTCAATCTTCTGCTCGATATCCGCAAACTGCTTCTCCATCTCTGCTTTCTCTTTATTGAGCGACTTGAGCTTGACCAGACGAACCTCGCGAAGGTTCGCTCTCGAACCCGACTCGTCCAGTAAATCGATTGCCTTGTCCGGGAGAAACCGATCCATAATATATCGGGAGGATGCTCGGACGGCATATTCAATCACCTCGTCCGAATACGAAACGTGGTGGTGCTTCTCATAATAGTCGCGGATCCCCTTTAAGATCTCGATGCTCTCTTCGATGTTGGGCTCTTCGATGATCACCTTTTGAAAACGCCGCTCCAGTGCGGAGTCCTTCTCGATGAATCGACGGTACTCGTCAAGCGTAGTCGAACCGATGACACGAATTTCACCCTTCGCCAGTGCCGGCTTCAGGATGTTCGCCGCGTTCATGGCGCCCTCCGCATCTCCGGCGCCCATAATGTTGTGGAGCTCGTCAATGACCAGAATTACGTTCTCACTTTTCTTTGCATCTTCGACGACGCCCTTCATTCTGCTCTCAAACTGACCCCGAAACTGAGTCCCGGCAACCATGGCGGTCATATCCAGGAGGTAAACAGACATGTCCAATAACTTAGCCGGAACCTGACCTTCGGCGATACGCACCGCAAGTCCTTCCGCAATGGCCGTCTTGCCGACGCCGGGGGCCCCGAGTATTGCCGGATTGTTCTTGGAACGGCGGTTCAGAATCTGGATGACTCGTTCAAGCTCCTTCTCCCGGCCGATAATCCGGTCAATCTTCCCTTCCCGGGCTTTGAGCGTAAGATTTGTACCGAATTGATCGAGAAATCGCAGCTTGGGTTCCCTTCTTCGATCGCCGGGCCTTCTCTGTACCGGCTCACCGGCATCTGCCTTCTTGTCCCCGCCCGGAAAACCTTCGGATGCTTCTTCGGATGACTCTTCGGACAGGGCCTCGTCGTTCATATCAAACGATCCGCCCAGGTCCTGATTCCCGATCTCGAGAAATCCGAGGTCGGAAACCGGAGGCTCACCCTCTTCGTCGGTGAAATCTCCTTCTTCGCTTGAATCCTTATCCAGAAGAAGATCCTCGGATCCCAGGAGCATTTTAAAAATATCCTCGGGCTGAGATCCCTCAACGCCGCTCATCAGACTGTTCAGACGCTCGGAAACGCGATCGATATTCTTCTCGTTAATGCCGGACTTGGCAAACATCTCGTCGATTCCGCCGATACCGGTCTGATAAGCACACTTCAGGCAAAGCCCTTCACTGATGCGTTTACCGTTCTCGATTCGGGTCGTGAAAACAACGGCAACGTTCTTCTTGCAGATGATGCATTTTGTCATTTATTTGTCCTTTGTCTCTCTTTCAATTCTTCTTCTCCGTGGCTTTACCGAGGTCGCAATTTCAAGCTTGTCCTTATCAACCACGGCATTCAACTTCTCTGTCTCCGAATGATGTCGAGGCCCGTGTTGCCGAGCCTTCTCAAGGAGCGGAGCCAGATACTGTCCGGTATATGAGGAGGGGTTCTTCGCGACCTCTTCCGGAGTTCCCTGAGCAATGACGTTTCCGCCCTTATCTCCTCCCTCCGGACCCAGATCAATTATATAATCGGCCGTCTTAATGACGTCGAGGTTATGTTCAATTACCAAAACAGTATTACCATTTTCGGTCAGTCTTTGCAAAATGTCAACAAGCTTATGCGTATCCGCGATATGCAGGCCCGTCGTCGGCTCGTCCAATATGTAAAAGGTTCTCCCCGTGCTTCTCTTGGACAATTCGGTTGCCAGCTTCACGCGCTGTGCCTCTCCGCCCGAGAGCTGTGTAGATGGCTGCCCCAGCCGAATATACCCCATTCCGACGTCAGACAGTGTCTCGAGCTTCCTCCTGATTCTCGGGACGCTCGAAAAAAATTCCAACGCTTCATCCACGGTCATCTCCAGCACATCGGCGATGTTTTTCCCTTTGAATTTGACCTCAAGAGTTTCACGGTTATATCTTTTACCTTTGCAGACGTCGCACGTTACATAAACGTCCGGCAGAAAGTGCATTTCGATGCGGTTGACACCATCTCCTCCGCAGGACTCGCAACGTCCGCCCTTCACGTTGAAACTGAAACGGCCCTTCAGGTAACCGCGTGCACGAGCGTCTCTGCTGCCTGCGAATAATTCGCGGATCAGGTCGAAGCAGCCGGTGTAGGTTGCCGGATTGGACCTCGGTGTTCTGCCGATCGGGGACTGGTCAATCGCAATCACCTTATCCAGATGCTCGATCCCTTCCATAGACTCGAACGCGCCGAACTGACGCTTTGCGCCGTTCAAATCCGCTGCTAATTTCTTCAAAATGATACCGTTAACCAGCGAGCTCTTACCGGATCCGGATACGCCGGTGACACAGGTCATCAGGCCCAACGGAATATGCACGTCTATGCCCTTAAGATTATTCTCGCGCGCTCTGTTCACGGTCAGGTAATGACCGTTCGGGATCCGTCGGTTTATCGGGACGGGAATAAACTTTTTGCCGCTCAGGTATTGCCCGGTAATCGATCGATCTACCTTCATGATGTCATCCAGGGAACCGACCGCAACCAGCTCGCCACCGTGTTCACCGGCACCCGGTCCCAGGTCGATAACGCAATCGGCCTCCTTCATGGTCTCCTCGTCGTGTTCGACCACTAAGACGGTGTTTCCGAGGTCCCGGAGTCGCTTGAGTGTTCGGAGCAGCTTCGCGTTGTCACGCTGGTGGAGGCCGATCGAAGGCTCGTCAAGGATATAGAGGACGCCCATTAGTCCGGATCCGATCTGTGTCGCCAGGCGGATCCGCTGTGATTCTCCTCCCGACAGTGTTGCCGAAGACCGGTTCAAAGAGAGATAGTCCAGACCGACATCCAGGAGAAACCCGAGTCTGGCTTGAATCTCTTTAATGATCGGCTCCGCGATGGTACGGTTCCGCTCGGAGAAGTTCAGGTGGTCGATAACCTTCATACACTTGCGAATCTGAAGGCAGGTCAGTTCAAATATGTTGTAATCCCCGACGGTGACCGAAATGCTCTTCTTATTCAAGCGGGCGCCTCCGCAGGTCGGGCACGGATGAACGTTCATATACTGCTCGTAATACTCTTTCATGTCGTCTGAGCCGGTCTCGCGATAGCGACGCTCCAAGCTCGGAACGATACCCTGCCAGCTCGAGCGATATTCCGCACCGCGAGAGTACTTACTGTTCCTCGTGTCAATCAGCAGAATTTCCTCGTCGTTACCGAAAAGAATAAGGTCGCGGGTGCTCTGCGCAAGCTGATTCCAGGGGGTATCGAGCGAGAACAGGTATCTTTTGGAGAGGGCGACGATAAATGCTCTTCCCCAGCTGTTCTCGTCGTCAAAATTCCATCCGGCGGTCCGAATTGCTCCCTCGTTCATTGACTTGTTCGGGTCGGTCACGCACAGGAGAGGATCCACAAAGGAATGCGTGCCGATACCGGAACAGTCGGGGCAAGCACCGAAGGGATTATTAAACGAAAACATCCTCGGATTCAACTCCTCGAAGCCGATTCCGCAATCCGGGCAGGAGTACTTCTGTGAAAAGAGCAGTTCATTCTCCTTATAAATGATATCTCCGAACGCATTCTCCTCTTCGGGCACCTGAACAGATACCCGCAAGAGTCCATCGGACACGGCTACGGTGCCCTCGACCGAATCAGCCAGACGCCCTTGTATATCAGGTCGGATGATGACCCGGTCGACCACCACCTCAATCGAATGCTTCCTGTTCTTGTCCAGGATGATTTCCTCGTCGAGCTCAAACATTTCTCCGTCCACACGGACGCGGGCGTAACCGGCCTTCCTGAACTCCTCGAAAAGCTTCGCGTACTCGCCCTTCCTCCCCTGAACCACCGGAGCCATGAGCACGACCCGGGTACCTTCCGGGTATCGAAGAATCGTATCGACCATCTGGTCGACGGACTGGGAACTGATTACTTTGCCGCATTCCGGACAGTGCGGAATTCCGACACGTGCATATAGGAGTCGAAGATAGTCGTAGATTTCCGTCACCGTACCGACCGTGGACCTCGGGTTCTTGCTGGTGGTCTTCTGGTCGATTGAAATCGCCGGAGACAGGCCGTCAATCCGGTCGATATCCGGCTTTTCCATCTGTCCAAGGAATTGGCGCGCGTACGATGACAGAGACTCCACATATCGTCTCTGTCCTTCGGCGTATATCGTGTCGAAAGCAAGCGAGGATTTCCCGGAACCCGAAAGACCTGTCAAAACGACGAGCTTCTCTCTGGGTATATCCACATCAATATTCTTAAGGTTATGCTCCCGGGCACCTCTGATTTCAATAAAATGTATCATTTAACCAACATCCTCACCAAATCCGAATATATGTTCTTTTCTTAGAATCAGTTTATCATAAATCTGCAAGACGAATACGGCAAGCTTGCGGCAGAGATAAATTTAACAATTTGTTCGATTTATCCCTTGCCTTGTCGAATGTTCCTGTGTTATCATTCCTCTTGCGTTCACCATATCGGCCCTATGGTCAAGCGGTTAAGACGCCGCCCTCTCAAGGCGGAATCAGGAGTTCGATTCTCCTTAGGGTCACCACAAGGCATCCGCTCGGCCGGGTGTCTTTTTTTTGCGTAAAAACGCCGCGAAGTCAGTCTCCGCGGCGTTCCAAAGCGACACGTTCTCGAAGCTTATTCCTTTTCTCTCATTTCGACCGGAGTATACTTCCTTCTTTTCTGAACGCACTTATAGGCCGGCCGCATGATTCTGCCGCCGGAAACCAGTTCTTCGATGCGGTGCGCGCTCCATCCCGCGATTCTCGCACATGCGAAAATCGGGGTAAAGAGCTCCGGCGGAATCTGCAGCATCGAGTAAACAAAGCCTGCGTAGAAGTCGACATTGGCGCACACGATTTTATCGCTCTTCTTGACGCGTGCGAAAATCTCCGGAGCCAAGCGCTCCGTCAGGGTGTACAACTCGTACTCCTCCTCGCGGCCGGCTTCGAAAGCAAGCATTCTGGCGTAATCGCGGAGCAGCTTGGTTCGCGGGTCCGATACGGTATACACCGCGTGTCCGATACCGTAAATCAAGCCGGAGCGATCGTATGCCTCCTTGTTGAGAATCTTCGTGAGATAGTCGCAAATCTCCATCTCGTTTCGCCAATTTTTCACGTTGGCCATGAGTTCCTGCATCATCGCATACGCTTTGTTGCTGGCTCCGCCATGCTGAGGGCCTTTGAGCGAGCCGATGGCCGCCGCGATGACCGAGTAGGTATCCGAGCCCGACGAGGACACACAATGCGTGACAAAGGAGGAGTTGTTTCCTCCGCCGTGCTCAGCGTGGAGAACCAGCGCCAAATCGAGAATCCTGGCTTCCAACTCCGAGAACTGTCCGTCGGGTCGAATCATATGTAAAATATTCTGCGCAGTGTTGTACTCCGGTAACGGAGCATGCAGGAACAGGCTCTCTTTCTCTACATAGTGGCGACGAGCCATGTACGCATACGCGGTCAAAACCGGAAATTGTGCAATCAGCTCAATGCACTGGCGCAACACATTGGGGATATCGATGGATTCCGCATTGTCGTCATATGAATAAAGAGCGAGAACAGATCGTGCGAGTTTATTCATGATGTCCGGGCTCGGAGCCTTAAGAATCATGTCCTCGGTAAAACCCTGGGGCAGCGGGCGTAACCCGGCGATCATTTGTTCGAAATTGCTCTGCTGCTCGCCGGTAGGCAAATCTCCGAAAAGAAGCAAATAAGCCGTCTCCTCAAATCCGAATCGCTTCTGCTCGAAAAAACCATTTACCAGGTCATTGATTTCAATTCCTTGATAGAATAGTCTTCCTTCAATCGGAATGCGCTCCACATCGTCCACAATGTACGACATGACCTCGCCCACCTCGGTAAGGCCAACCAAAACACCCGTTCCGTCAGCATTCCGAAGTCCGCGCTTCACGTTATACCGCTCATAAAGAGTGGGATCTATTTTTGCTTTTTCCCTTGCCTTTTCGGCAAGCTTATCAATCGTACCCAGTGTGTCTCGAGATAGTTTACTCATTGATTCTCCTCCTGCAATCGGTGTTGGAGATTATTTATTCGTCTCCGGCATTCTGACGGGTATAGTTCAGTAGTCCCCCGGCTAACAAAATATCGGCCTGTCTTCGGGAAATCCGGCAGTTGGCCTCAATCTCAGTTCCCTGTGTTCTGTCCGTTATCATGACGGTTCCGCCTTCTGCCGAATGTGCAACCTGCTGTCGCGCATCTTTCATAACGAGGTCGTCAAGTAGTGATATTTTATCATAATCAGACGGGTTCGCGAAAGTGAGCGGCAATATTCCGTTATTAATTAGATTCGCCATGTGAATTCTCGCGAACGAAATCGCCAGAACTCCCTTAACCCCTAACTGCAGAGGTACCAGTGCCGCGTGCTCCCGGCTCGATCCCTGCCCGTAATTCGCACCTCCGACAATGAATCCGCCGCCGTACTTCTTTGCCTTTTCGGGAAACTGCGGATCGGATGGCGTCAGGCAAAAGTCTGCCAGATATGGGATGTTGGAGCGGAACGGCAGGAGCTTGGAGTTCGACGGCATGATGTGATCCGTCGTAATATTATCTTCCAGCTTGACCAACACTTTCCCCTTGAGGCGATCCGGCATCTTTGAATTGATCGGAAACGGCTTGATATTCGGGCCGCGGACGACCTCAATGGCAGATGAGTCCTCCGGCGGGATCACAACGAGATTATCGTTTATCCGAAATTTCTCAGGCATCTGCGCCTCGGGCGGCGCTCCGAAATCTACCGGGTCTGTCACCGTGCCGCGAATTGCCGCAATGGCTGCGACTTCCGGGCTGACCAGATATACCTGTGCCGACGCTGTCCCGGAACGGGCAAAGAAGTTCCGGTTATTGGTTCGAAGCGAGATTGCGTCGGTCTTTGGCGACTGACCCATTCCAATGCAGGGGCCACAAGAACATTCCAGAATTCGAGCTCCGGCAGCGATCATATCCGCGAGCGCCCCGACCTCGGCCAACATGTTTAGGACCTGCTTGGAGCCGGGCGAGATCACCAGGGACACATCGTCATGAACGGTTCTTCCCTTGAGTATAGCGGCGACCTTCAGCATATCCTGAAGGGATGAATTCGTGCACGAGCCGATACAAACCTGATCGACCTTGAGCCCTTCAATTTCCTTTACAGGGACGACGTTGTCGGGCATATGCGGCTTAGCAACCATCGGCTTCAGCTTCGACAGGTCAATCGAAATGACTTCGTCGTAATCGGCATCCGAATCGGCCGCAAGCGGGATGAAAGCTTCCGCCCTGCCTTGCGCCTCGAGGAAACGCCGCGTCACTTCGTCCGAAGGAAAAATCGACGTCGTCGCACCAAGCTCCGCACCCATATTCGTGATTGTCGCTCGCTCGGGAACCGATAGGTGAGCAAGCGCGTCGCCGGAATACTCGATAATTTTACCGACCCCGCCTTTCACGGTCATGATACGAAGAACTTCCAAAATGATATCCTTGGCAGTCACCCAGGGCGCCAGACGGCCGGTCAGTTCGACTTTGCACATCTGCGGCATGCTGATATAATATGGCCCTCCGCCCATCGCGACAGCGACGTCCAATCCGCCGGCACCGATGGCCAGCATGCCGATTCCTCCGCAGGTCGGGGTATGGCTGTCCGATCCCAGCAGCGTCTGTCCCGGAACACCGAAACGCTCAATATGAACCTGGTGGCATACGCCGTTTCCGGGTCTTGAAAAACGGATGCCGTACTTGGCCGCAACCGTCTGAATATATTTATGGTCATCGGCATTTTCGAATCCGGATTGAAGCATGTTATGGTCGATATAGGCCACCGAGAGCTTGGTCTTAACACGCGGAACACCGATTGCCTCGAATTGAAGATACGCCATGGTTCCGGTTGAATCCTGTGTCAGCGTTTGGTCGATTCGGAAGGAAATCTCGTTTCCCGGCTTCATTTCTCCGGAAATCAGGTGCTCTTTGAGTATTTTTTGAGAAACCGTGTGACCCATGTGAAAAATCCTCCGTTTCGCTTATTAAAGACTAATTATCCTTTACGAACGGTTGTATTGTCAATAAATGAGGCTTTATGCGAATCGACGAATTCGATTCGCATACGCCGCGAAAAAACAGTTGCGTTGCTATGAAATAACATGGGGGAATGGAGCGACTATCCGATGTGGATTTTACCTTCCGGGAATACGCTCGAGTATTCCTTCGGCTCGCGGAGTGCAAGGCTGATGGCTACGGTAATCGGGCCGACTCTTCCGATAAACATCACCGGAATCAGACACATCTGACCAAGCGTCGTCAAATCCGGTGTGGAAGCGGACGACACGCCGACGGTACCGAATGCCGACATCGCCTCGAAAAGCAGATCCAGATACTCGATACGCCCGGAAGCCAAGGAAGAAGCTTCCGTGAAGGTCAGAATGAGAGACAGGATCGCAACAAGGCCCAAAGCGAGTACGAAAATAGAAAGGGCGCGCTGAACGGCGACCCGTGCAATATGATGTTTACGGATAACAATTTCCGTTCTGCCTCTGATTTCGGAAATAATCGAATAGATCAGGAGAGAAAAGGTCGATACCTTGATGCCGCCGCCGGTGGAGCCGGAACCGGCTCCGATAAACATCAGAGCAACACAGAACAGTTTGGTTCC
>CAYGIB010000011.1:0-18751 GCA_964349735.1 uncultured Oscillospiraceae bacterium
CTTTTATACCGTCGATGGTATTTGGGTTCAGGTCGAGTTCAGAAAACTTGCGAACCACGCCCAAGAGCCGGTTGTTGTTATCCATCTTGTCGATTTCCTTTTCAAAATCAAGGTTGCGGATAATGCTCTGGACGTTCGCCGAAAAGCCCTCTATGTAGCTCTTAAAGTTCGAGACGATGTTGTCCGCGTCATTCAAAAGTTCGGCAAGGGTAAAACGGCTGGTGTTATAAAATTTATAGCCCGACTTTGCTTCCAGAATCTGCGGCGGGATGTCGCGCTTGGCTTCAAAAGCCTCCACCACAGCGCCTTTCGTCTTAGCGAGGGCACATTCAAAACGACGTATGATTATCATTGGGATGATCACGTCTTTATACTTATCTGATTTATAGGCTCCTCTTAAGCTGTTGGCTATAGAAAATACAAGGTCAACTTCTCTGTTGACGTTGATGCTGGTATCGTCCATCATCACTTCGGTAATACGTTCTTTTGCCATGTTGTAGGCCTCCAAATTAATAATCATTGATATCGATACCGGCTTTAAGTAGCCTTGCGTAGCGCTCGTTAGACATAACAACCACGATGGGCTTGCCGTTCTTTAAGACGAACGCAGTTTTGTCTTCGTCAGCTATTGAGGTCAGTATTTTAGATGACTGGCCTTTCAGGAAATCACCTATGTTGTGATGCTCCATCGGTACTATAGGTTTATTATCAGGCACTTTCAGACCCTCCTTTACTATGAGCAGTCGTATATATGGAATTTTATCAAATATGTAATTACAATTGCAACATCTTTTTCAATGTTCTTTCAACAGTAAATTGTAACTCATAACTCAAAATAGAAATAAAGATTCACACGGCGTGTGAGGTTTTAACGGGGGGGCGTCTGACGGTTGCGTCATGACGCCCCCTGTTTTTGGCGTTTTAGGAACTTATGGCGTGTTCAAAAAGGCCTTAAGCAAGCCTTTTAAGAGAGAAAGATCTCACTCGCCGTAAGAGGGAATCAAGTTCAGTTTTCTTTAGGTTAAAGGTCGAGCAGGACGCAATCAGGCGTTTTATCGACCTATTCACGTCCTGTGCAGCCGACCGACAAAGGTCATTCGAAAACACAGGAGAAAATCTAATGAAAGACAACGACAACCAAAGCCAAACTAATGAACGTTCTATTTACCTCAAAGACCTGCACCTTTGGGTGCCAGTCAGCAAGCCCGACTATGACAACTACTACCGCGACATCAATGCCTATCGACGTAAACAGCAAGAACACGGTCGCTGTGTCTGCCCCGCAAGCAAACGTTATCTCTGCGACATGGACTGTTGGACCTGCCGTTTTCGCAAAGCTGGGGATGAGCTCTCTCTTGACTACTCCATTACCGACGAGGACGGCAATGAAAAGAGCTGGCTCGATGACTTGCCGGACGAAACACCCAGTGCTCAGTCCATCTTGGAAGAACGCGATTTACTTGATTCTCTTATTCGCAAGCTAGACGAGCTTGACCCTGACGGTCGACGTATCTGTGAACTTCTGCTTCAGGACAAAACAGAGCGTGAGATAGCTGAAATTATGGGAATCTCTCAGCAATCTACTATCAACTATAAAAAGCGTAAGGCATTTGAGACACTACGAAATCTCATGAGTGACAGTATCTGATAGCAAATCATCTTTCTCCGGCTGTCTTTGGGGGTGGCCGGAGAATCTTTTTCAATTTTTCGTTCAAACAGCACTCTCTCCTCCATTGGGTAGTAGAAAGAGCAAAACGACAAACGCTCCTTCCAAGGAGGTGAAACGAATGCACAAGGAACAGACAAGACCACGTAGAGACGCTACGGATGATGAACTCGTAGATGTTCTCACCGCGATCAGCGTGGTAGCCATGCGGCTGGCAAGAAAACTTACCTTGCTCGCCAGCCAGAGCCAATCCAAGGAAGGAGAGAAAGAAAATGAGCAAAATGAACGACATGGCCATGACAATCGAAGAACTGCGCAGCGCCGCTGCAGCTATTAACGAAGCAGCAAATTGGTTATCAAAACAGTTCAGCAGCAATGAACCAACTCCAGAACCTACACCGACTGAACCAGTGCTTACTCTGGAAGCGGTCAGAGCAATCCTTGCGGATAAGTCCCGTGCTGGCTTCACAGCTCAGATTCGGACTCTACTTCAAAAGTATGGTGCCGATAAGCTGTCAGGCGTCGATCCGGCAAACTACAAAGCACTGCTTACAGATGTGGAGGAACTGAATGATGCCACCTAAAGGACACGCACTTCTATCCGCATCCAGCGCTGATCGTTGGCTCAACTGCCCTCCCAGCGCCCGGCTCTGTGAGAGGTATGACGACAAAGGTAGCAATTACGCTGCCGAAGGAACGGACGCCCACGAGCTCTGCGAGTTCAAGATTCGCCAGGCGCTTGGAATGAATGTCAAAGACCCAACAGAAACCCTCGAGTGGTTCAGCGAGGAAATGGACGAGTGTGCCACTGACTACGCTTCCTTCGTTCTCGAACTCGTGGAGGCAGCTAGTCAGACCTGCGCGGATCCGGTTCTCCTGATAGAGCAACGTGTTGATTTTTCGCGTTGGGTAAAGTCCGGTTTCGGTACTGCGGACAGCATCGTTATCGCAGACGGTATCTTGCAGATATGTGATTTCAAGTATGGACTCGGCGTTCTCGTAAGCGCAGAAAAAAATCCACAGATGTTGTGTTACGCCCTCGGTGCACTTGATATTTTCGACGGAATCTATGACATCGATACCGTTCGAATGACCATTTATCAGCCGCGCCGCGATAACGTCAGCACCTACGAGCTCTCAAAAGAAGATCTTTACCGCTGGGCAGATGAGGTGCTCAAGCCTACTGCCGATCTTGCTTTCGCCGGAGAAGGAAACTTCCGCTGCGGCGAATGGTGTGGTTTTTGCAAGGCAAAACACGGCTGTCGAGCCAGAGCTGACGCCAACCTGGAGCTTGCCCGCTATGACTTCAATCTACCTCCGCTACTCACAGATGAGGAAGTCGAAGAAATCCTTGCCCGCGTCGATAGTTTTGTCGCTTGGGCCACAGACATCAAGGAATTTGCCCTTCAGCAAGCCATACGTGGTAAGGAATGGAATGGTTGGAAGCTGGTCGAAGGCCGCTCCAATCGCCGGTACACCGATGAATTCGCTGTCGCTGATACCGTTATCAGTGCAGGTTTTGATCCTTATGACCACAAAGTCCTCGGTGTCACCGCTATGCAGAAACTGCTCGGAAAATCCCGCTTCGACGATCTCCTATCTACATACACCGAAAAGCCACAAGGCAAACCAACGCTTGTGCCGGAGAGCGATAAACGTCCGGTTATGAACACAGCAAAACAAGATTTTATGGAGGAAAACGATTATGAATGACAACACCAAAGCAAACAATCCGATGAAGGTTATTACTGGTCCCGACACTCGCTGGAGCTATGCTAACGTATGGGAACCCAAGAGCATTAACGACGGCACACCAAAGTTCTCCGTTTCTCTTATCATCCCTAAGTCCGACACCAAGACCGTCGCCAAGATCAAGACGGCCATCGAGGCTGCTTACCATGATGGAGAATCAAAACTCAAAGGTAACGGCAAGTCCGTGCCCCCCATGGTGGCAATCAAGACTCCGCTTCGAGACGGTGACAGCGAGCGCCCGGACGATCCCGCTTACGCCAATGCTTACTTCATCAATGCCAATTCCGCTACGGCTCCCGGTATCGTGGACGCTGACCGTAATCCCATTCTGACTCGCTCCGAAGTGTACTCCGGAGTTTATGGCAGAGCCAGCATCAGCTTCTATGCCTTCAACTCCAACGGCAATAAGGGCATCGCATGCGGTCTGAACAACCTGCAGAAGGTGCGCGATGGTGAACCTCTCGGGGGACGGATCAGTGCCGAGTCCGATTTTGCAACAGATGACGAAGATGACTTTCTGTCATAAGTCGGAGGACCATGAGGGTGGCGGAGTAATCTGCCCCCTTTATTGGTTTATGAAAGGACGGTTGAATTATGAATTGTGAAATATGGAAAGACATCCCCGGCTATGAGGGTAAATACCAAGCCAGTTCTCTTGGACGTATTAAAAGTCTTGAGCGCACTGTGTGTAGCTCTAATCAAGCTGCTACCTTTGACTTTACGTTAAAAGAAAGGATACTCAGACCTGGGAATCGCGATAAATGCGGTCACATGTCTGTTGTTCTGAATGATCCAAGAAAAGCGTATGGAGTACACCAGCTCGTAATGCTGGCATTTGCTGGCGAACCTCCTTCGGGCTTTTATGTTCTTCATAACAATGGTAATCCAGCAGATAACAGACTTTCAAACCTTCGATATGACACACAATCTGAAAATCTCATTGATGTATTCAGGCAAGGGCGAGTTTTGAAAAAATTATCCGCTGAGGATGCTGAACAGATCAAATTTGGATTGTGCTGCAAGATTTCCTGTCGTGAACTTGGTGAGATGTACGGTGTAGTTCATCAGACAATAAGCAAGATAAAGAATGGGGTGAGATTCTCATGGAAAATATAAAAACTCTCTTCTGCGATATCGAGACATTTTCTTCTGAGAATCTCGCAAAATGTGGTATTTACAGATATTCCGAAGCAAGCGACTTTGAGATATTGCTGTTCGGATATTCGATAAACGAAGGTGAAATAACTGTGGTGGATTTAACTTGTGGCGAAACAATCCCAGAAAGAATCTTTAAGGCCATACAGGACCCTGATGTTATTAAATATGCCCACAACAGCTCCTTTGAAAGAATATGCATTAGTAGATATCTCAATCTGCCATATGGTGAATATCTCAATCCAGATTCTTGGCGATGCACCATGACTTGGGCAGCGTACATGGGTTTGCCACTTTCATTAGAAGGTGTCGGTGCTGTGTTAAATCTAGGCAAACAGAAGCTTGCAGAAGGGAAAGATCTCATCAAGTACTTCTGTCAACCTTGCGCTCCCACAAAAATCAACGGGGGCAGAAGCAGGAATTACTCATATCACAATGCTGAAAAATGGAAGCGTTTCAAAGAATATAACCAACGCGATGTTGAGGCTGAAATCGCAATAAAACAAAAGTTAGAAAAACACCCTGTACCGGAGAGCATCTGGGACGAGTACCACCTTTCCGAAAATATCAATGACCGAGGTGTGGTATTAGATATGACACTGGTTGAAGAAGCAATCAAAATGGACGGTCGATCCCGATCAGAGCTTATCGTGGCTATGAAGAAGCTAACAGAGTTGGAAAATCCGAACTCGGTAATACAGATGAAGGAATGGCTCGCATACAACGGCCTTGAGACTGACTCCCTTGGTAAGAAAGTGGTTTCAGAATTGCTGAAGACGGTACCTCTGGAGCTTGCAAACGTTCTCTCTCTCCGGCAGCAGCTTGCTAAATCATCTGTGAAAAAGTATCAAGCTATGAAAAATTGCGTTTGCGCTGATAGCCGGGTAAGAGGAATGTTTTTATTCTACGGCGCAAATCGAACAGGTCGATTTTCTTCGAAAATGGTACAGTTACAAAACCTACCGCAGAACCATCTGGAGGACTTAGCTGAGGCACGCTCCCTTATACGCTCCGGCAACTTTGATGCACTTGAAATGCTCTATGAGGATGTCCCGGACACGCTGTCGCAGCTTATCCGCACGGCATTCATACCAAGGATCGGTGCCAAGTTCATCGTAGCAGATTTCAGTGCTATCGAAGCCCGCGTGATCGCGTGGCTAGCTGGCGAACAGTGGCGGCAGGATGTCTTTGCAAATGGCGGCGATATCTACTGTGCCTCCGCGTCTCAAATGTTCAGGGTACCGGTTGAAAAGCATGGCATCAACGGCCAACTGCGACAGAAAGGCAAGATCGCTGAACTCGCCCTCGGCTATGGCGGATCTGTAGGTGCGCTCAAAGCGATGGGTGCCCTCGACATGGGACTTGAGGAAGACGAACTCCCTCCGCTGGTCGGTGCGTGGCGGCAATCCAATCCGAACATCGTGAAATTCTGGTGGGATGTGGATAAGGCTGCTATGGAGGCAGTCCAACATAAACGCACTAACTCGACACACGGGATCACGTTCTCATGCCAAAGCGGGATGCTTTTCATTACTCTTCCTTCTGGTAGGCGGCTCTCCTATGTAAAGCCACGAATCGGAGAAAACAAGTTTGGCGGGCAGTGTATCACCTACGAGGGCGTCGGAGCTACAAAGAAGTGGGAGCGTCTGGATTCCTACGGACCGAAGTTCGTCGAAAACATTGTGCAGGCAACCGCACGAGACATTCTCTGCTACGCTATGCAAACACTCCGGTGCTGCTCCATCGTCATGCATGTCCACGACGAGATTGTCATCGAAGCGGATCCACGAATGTCATTGGAAGCTGTCTGCGAGCAAATGGGCCGGACACCGCCTTGGGCGAATGGACTACTACTCCGCGCCGATGGCTACGAGACAGACTTCTACAAAAAAGATTGAGCTCTTTTCGTTCAAATCCGTTTTTGACCTCCATTGAGTAGTAGAGGTGGACAAAAGTCCTCCTGGATTGGAGATTGAAATGAGTATTAGTAGATACAACAGTGAGGGTTACTATGACCCAACCGCCTACGAAGCGCTAACCAATATCGAAAAAGAAGAACAAGCGCTTCGGGCATTCAGGCCACTTGTCTATATCTGCTCTCCCTTTTCTGGAGATGTAGAAGGAAACGTTAAGGCGGCGCAGCGCTACAGTCGATTTGCCGTAGATATTGGCTTTATTCCCCTTGCCCCACATTTGCTTTTTCCTCAGTTTCTAAATGACAACGTCCTTGCCGAACGTCAGCTTGGGCTTTTCTTCGGTGATGTTCTGATGAGCAAATGTGCCGAGGTTTGGGTGTTCGGCAAGGTCATTTCCATCGGTATGGAGGCTGAAATCAAAAGGGCCAAGTGGAAGAACTACCGCTTGCGCTATTTCAACGAGAAATGCGAGGAACTTACAATATGAGAAATATAAAAGCTATCCAGACAGAATATAAGGGTTATTTATTTCGTTCAAGGCTTGAGGCTCGCTGGGCGGTCTTTTTTGATGCCTGTAGAGTGAAATGGGAATATGAGCCTGAGGGTTTTTATCTTGGAAATGGAATGTTGTATCTTCCGGATTTTCTCCTGCACAACTGCGCCGGAAGATGCCCGAAAGATCTTTATGTTGAGGTCAAAGGAAAAATGAATGAAGCGGATGCTAGAAAAATCCAACAGTTCAGCGGGATCACAGACCCTTATTCCAACGATATTACGAATCCAATTCTCGTTGTTACCGGGATTCCCGACGGAGACAGCATTTCTGACATCGAAGATTTTTGCCGAGAGTGGGGTTATTACGGGTTTCCTGAGATCGAGCACGCGCCATACCCATTCAACTTCGAAACAATAGACGGAGATCACTACGTGGCGCATCCCGGAATAAACCAAAACGGTCAATTTGAACTGTTCGGAGACGACTGCAATTACACCTATGATAGGGACGATAAAGCGACCCTACAGGCTTATAAACTGGCAAGGCAGGCGCGGTTTGAACACGGAGAACAGCCGAATGTCAGGAGGAACTGATATCATGCGTGAACTATCCATCGCTTATGGCAATAGCTGTTTTGCCAAAACATGGTCGAATAAAACGATCTCGTGGGACGATCTCTGCAAGAGGCTTTCTAGCACCACTCGCACAACAGAGTCTTCCGAGGAATATCCCAATATGAAGAAAGCTGACCGCGACGCCGCCAAGGATAAAGGCGGCTTCGTCGGTGGACAGCTCCGAAACAACCGCAGAAAAATTGAGGCCGTGGCTCTCCGATCCATGTTGACGATGGATGCCGATCACGCTGATGTGAGCTTTATTGACCGCTTCCTTCAGAATTTTCGATATGCCTCCTGCGTTTACACTACGCACGGTCATACACCGGAAGCACCGCGCTGCCGCATTATCGTGCCACTTATAAGAGATGTATCTCCCGATGAGTATGTCGCTCTTACCCGATTCCTTGCAGCAGATTGGGGCATTGACCAGTTTGATGAATGTTCCTATAAACCAAATCAGCTTATGTATTGGCCGACTACACCTTCAAACGGCGAGTTTATCAGCAAGACAACAGTGGGCGATTGGCTGGACCCCGAAACGGTTTTGACAGCACACCCAAACTGGAAAGACTGCTCACTGCTTCCAACCTCATCCCGCGAGAGCGCAGTTCGTGATACCGTAAAAAGACCTCAGGAGGACCCACTTGCAAAAGTCGGCGTGGTCGGCGCATTTTGTAGGACGTACGGCATCGAGGCGGCGATCACGGCTTTTCTCTCAAATGTATACGCCCCTTCCACAATGGATGGACGGTATGACTTTATCCCTGCTGACAGCAGTGCCGGTGTGGTGATCTACGATGATAAATTCGCATATAGTCACCACGCGACCGACCCCGCCTGCGGAAAGCTACTTAATGCCTTTGACCTCGTCCGTATCCACAAATTTGGTGATGACGATGAGAAAAAATCCTTCACTGCCATGATGAATTTTGCGGTCATGGACGAACAAGTCAGCGCCATGCTTCTGCAAGAAAAACAGGAGTCCGCGGCAGTGGAGTTTGATGATTGGACAAAGGCGCTAACCCGGGATCGCGGTGGTGCGCTTCAAAACAGTCTGCACAACATCACGCTCATCATAGAGAACGACAAAAACCTGCATTCGATTTGTTTCAACCAACTTGCCGACGGTATGGAGATAAAGGGCAATGTGCCTTGGCAGCACCCAGCACGGTTTTGGCGTGACGCTGATGACGCGCAGCTCATCTGCTATGTGGATGCAAACTATGGTACATTCTCGGCCCGAAACTATCAGATTGCTGTTGCAAAGGTTGTCGATGACCGCTCCTACCACCCCATACGAGAATATCTTGCTTCTCTGCCGCCGTGGGACGGCGTTAAACGCGCCGAACGCATCCTTATCGATTATCTCGGAGCGGACGACAACGCATACACCCGCGCCGTTACGAGAAAGACGATCTGCGGCGCTGTGGCGAGAGTAAAGCAACCGGGCATAAAGTTCGATCATATCCTTGTACTCAACGGCGATCAGGGCATCGGCAAATCAACACTCATTTCAAAGCTTGGCGGTGACTGGTACTCGGACAGCCTGTCCCTCACGGATATGAACGATAAAACCGCCGCTGAGAAGCTGCAGGGATACTGGATACTTGAAATCGGCGAGCTGGCTGGTATGAAAAAGGCAGACATCGATAAGGTCAAGGCGTTCATCTCCCGTCAGGACGACAAGTACCGTGCCTCGTTTGGACGCCGAGTCACGCCGCATCCGAGGCAGTGTATTTTCTTCGGCACGACCAACTCTCAAAATGGCTACCTCCGCGACATCACTGGTAACCGCCGATTCTGGACTGTCAAGACGCCCGGAACCGGCATACTGAAGCCGTGGCAACTCACCAAAGCAGAGGTTGAGCAGATATGGGCAGAGGCGCTGGTACTCGACGAGCGCGGCGAAAAGCTGTATCTCGACTCGGATTTAGAGGCGTTGTCCCAAGCCGAGCAGTCCGCCGCAATAGAGCAGGACGATCGAGAGGGTCTTGTCAGCTCATACCTTAATTTGCTTCTGCCAGAAAATTGGGGCGAGATGGACATCTACGCGAGACAGGAATACGTCCGCGATCCAGACAGCCCTACCCAACCTAAAGGCTCCGTTACTCGCAGCAACGTGAGCAATCTCGAGATATGGTGCGAATGCTTCGGCAAGCACAAAGAGGACATCAAGCCCTCCGACTCTTATGCGATAGCAGCGATCATGCTTCGAATCGAAGGATGGCAAAAAACTGACGAGCGGGAGACGCAACCCATCTACGGCAGGCAACGTTTGTATAAACATGTTTGACCATTTTGGCGGACAACCTCTTGGGACAACTTCCACAGCTTGTCCCTGTCCCAGAGGTTGTCCAGAGCTCAATTCCCGTAAAACCGTCAAAAACAGCAGTTTTTCGGACAAGCGGACAACAATTTCTATATAGCACAAAAACATATCAATATTGAAGAAAAAGCAAGCCTGTCCGAGCGTATTTGCGCGCGTATAGAAAATCCTGACCACTTGTCCCGTGGAGGTAAAGAGCATGAGAGAAAAATGTATAGAGCAAATGCTCGTAAAAGACATAAAGGTTATGGGCGGCATCGCACCGAAGTTCATAAGCCCCGGATTTGATGGAATGCCCGACCGCATCGTTCTCCTGCCGGGTGGTCATATGGCTTTTGTAGAGGTTAAGGCTCACGGCAAAAAGCCCCGACCGATTCAGATGGCAAGACACAGATTACTACGCAGGCTTGGCTTCAAAGTGTATGTCCTTGATGATGAGCAGCAGATTGGAGATGTTCTGGATGAAATACGAACCACATAACTACCAGATATTTGCTACGAACTACATTGAGACGCATCCAATCTCTGCGGTTCTACTTGACATGGGACTTGGAAAAACAATCATTACGCTAACGGCACTGAATGACCTGTTGTTTGATAGCTTTGAAGCACACCGCATTCTGGTAATTGCACCCCTACGAGTGGCACGGGATACATGGCCAGCTGAAGTTGATAAGTGGGATCATCTTCAGAACCTCATCTACTCCGTTGCGGTTGGAAGCGAATCAGAACGTCGTACGGCCCTTATCCAACCGGCTGATATCTATATCATCAACCGAGAAAATATTCAGTGGCTCATTGAAGAAAGTGGTCTCCCCTTCCAGTTTGATACCGTCGTGGTCGACGAGCTTTCTTCGTTTAAAAGTTATCAGGCGAAGCGGTTTCGAGCACTCATGAAAGTGCGACCAAAGGTGAAGCGCATTGTTGGACTTACAGGAACGCCGAGCAGTAATGGACTTATGGATCTTTGGGCTGAGTTCCGTCTACTCGATATGGGACAACGACTTGGACGATTTATCGGTCAGTATCGGAACAACTACTTCTCTCCGGACAAGAGAAACGGACAGATCATCTACAGCTATAAACCTTTGCCAAATGCGGAGAATCAGATCTATCAGAAGATTTCCGACATTACTATCTCTATGAAGTCGACGGATTACCTGCAAATGCCAGAATTGGTGGTCACGGAAACTGTCGTACGTTTATCGGAAAAAGAACGGGATCGGTATGAAGAGCTGAAACGAGACATGGTCCTTTCCCTGACAGATGGCGAGGTCACCGCTGCAAATGCTGCTGCCCTCTCTGGGAAACTTTGTCAGATGGCAAATGGTGCGATCTATGGAGATGAAGGATTCGTTCATTCGATTCATGAGAGGAAACTGGATGCCTTGGAGGATCTGATCGAGTCAGCAAACGGAAAGCCGGTTCTTGTGGCGTATTGGTTCAGGCATGACTTAGTGCGGATCTCCGAACGTCTGACAAAACGAAACATCCCCTTTTCTCGCCTGGATACTGCCGAAAGCATCCAGTGTTGGAATCGTGGAGAGATCCCTGTTGCATTGATCCATCCCGCTTCTGCCGGACACGGGCTGAATCTCCAGTCGGGCGGATCCACACTCATCTGGTTCGGTCTGACCTGGAGCTTGGAGTTATACCAGCAAACCAACGCCCGGCTTTGGCGTCAAGGTCAGACATCGGAAACTGTGGTGATTCAACACATCATCACGAAAGGCACGATAGATGAACAAATTCTTTCGGCCCTATCCAAAAAGAACATGACACAGACTGCATTAATCGATGCCGTGAAAGCCTATATGTAAATCAGAGTCAAACGCTGCCAATCCGAGTGAAGCCTAAAGAAATAAATCGGAGGTAGCCTATGAACCAACCATCCCTTTCAGCAAAAGAGTATCTGTCACAAGCGTTTCGCATTGATCTTCGTATCAGAAGCAAAATCGAGCAGGTCCAGTCTCTTCGTGATCTGGCCGAGAAAGCGACCGTTACATTCTCAGATATGCCCGGTAGTGGAACGCGTAACATCGATCGCATGGAAGATATCATTGCAAAAATGGTGGATCTTGAATCCGAGATCAAGGCAGATATTGATGGACTACTCGAACTGAAAAGCGAAATCATGTCCGTTATTAACCTTGTCGACGGTCCTGATTCGAGAACAATCCTTGAACTTCGATATCTTTGCTTTAAGTCCTGGGAGCAAATATCCGTGGAGCTATTCTATGATATCCGACATACGCACCGTCTTCACAGCCAGGCACTTCGGAAAGTGGATGCAATTCGTCGCAAGTGTCACGAAATGTCATAGAATGTCACCCTTGCCATCCATTATAGTTAAACTGACAGAAAATTAAACGAAGCCTTCGTGGGATCCCCGCGAGGGCTTTTTGTTTGCCCGTTGAAAGGAAAAACGATGGACATCCGAACCTTTAATAAAGTCCTTCACGCGAGTAAGGCAATGCTGACAAGGCAACAAATTACGACCCTTAAAGGACAGGCCTTATCCGGAAATATTGCGGGTGCCTACCAAGGTATCACCACCCTTATCAATCGGCAGGAGAATAGCACACGAGGTTAAGCCCATGCCCTACAAGCCCAAACGACCATGTTCTTACCCAGGGTGTCCTGAACTGACAGGAGCACGGTTCTGCACAACACACGCCAAACAGGAAGCTAAGCATTACGAGCGGTATGGTCGCGACCCTGCCACCAAGAAACGATATGGAAGGACATGGAAACGGATCCGAGAACAGTACATCTCAGCTCATCCACTGTGTGAACTATGTGCTACGAAGAAACGGATGATCCCTGCGGAAGAGGTTCACCACATGAAACCACTGGTGCAAGGGGGAACAAATGATGAGAGCAACCTCATGAGCTTGTGCAAGAGCTGTCATTCAACGATTACTGCCCGAGAAGGCGGACGATGGAAATATTAAGAGCTCAGCACAGACGATTCATTAAATAGGGTTCCAGAGGATGGATAAAGGACAGGCAGCATCTTCATTGCAATTAATACAAGAAACGAAAAAATCGTAGCTATGTCTGAAGCCATTGGCAACACCTCCGTCCCAATAAATACCTGTTGCCCCGTATTGAAAGGCATCTACTGTTACCGTCGGCTTCACCATCCTCTGGAACTGCTGGGGCACTTCTAATATATATCCTAAGAAAGATTTTAACAACCGTATCTCTCCATAGTAGGGGCGGTCATAATCTCTACGACAAGCCAAATGGAGAACGGTGCGTGGGTCACGCGCAAAAAAATACGAATTCAAACAGGGGATTAAACCCACCACGGCAAGGAGGTGAAGTTTCGTGGCCAAAGACGGCACAAATAGAGGCGGACGAAGAGTACGCGCTGGGGATAAGCCACAGCCGCTTGCCGATAAAATCGCAAAAGGAAAATCCGCCAGAATTCTCGAGGCAACGGAATTACATCCCGAGTCGATGCTCGAAGCAGATGAGTTTGAAGATGTAGCAGATCTGGATGGTGAGGACATGCCAGCTCCGGGTGATTACTTGAGCGCCAGACAAAAAGACGGAAAGACACTCGGCGCAGATGCGCTCTACACGGAAACTTGGCGCTGGCTCAAGGAACGAGGGTGTGAGAAGTTTGTGAACCCGCGCTTGATCGAAGCCTACGCTCAGGCGTTCACTCGATTCATTCAGTGCGAGGAAGCGATCAGCACCTACGGACTTCTTGGAAAGCACCCTACAACGGGTGGAGCGATCACGAGTCCCTTCGTACAAATGAGCCAGTCATTTCAAAAGCAAGCAAACCTTCTCTGGTACGAAATCTTCGACATTGTTAAACAGAACTGTACTACGGCTTTCGTTGGAAATCCGCAGGATGACATTATGGAAGCCCTTCTATCGGGCAGAAAAGGAAGGTAACGGTTATGATCACAACCGAGCGTTTTGAAAAAGTGAATATTGACCGGTTGGTGCCGTATGCCCGGAATGCCCGTACGCACAGCAAGGAACAGATCATACAGCTTCGGTCAAGCCTACGCGAGTTCGGTTTCGTAAATCCCGTCATCGTTGATAAAGAACTTAATGTCATCGCGGGACACGGGCGTATACTCGCCGCAAAAGAAGAAGGCATCACAGAGATACCCTGTGTTTTCGCCGAACACCTGACCGAAGCTCAAAAGCGAGCTTATATCCTTGCGGACAACCGACTGGCTATGAATGCGGGCTGGGATGCCGAGATGCTTGCTGTTGAGTTATCGGATCTGCAAGGTTCGGATTTCGACATCTCTCTTCTCGGATTTGATGATGCAGAGCTCAACAAACTGCTGGGCGGTATGGAGGATGTTAAGGATGACGATTTCGACGTCGATGCGGAGCTTAAGAAACCCGCGATAACGAAGCCAGGTGATCTTTGGATCTTAGGAAAACATCGTCTCGTCTGTGGGGATAGTACCATAGAGGATACCTTCTCTCTTCTCATGGACGGGAAACTGGCAAATCTCGTGGTAACGGATCCGCCCTACAACGTCAACTATGAAGGAACTGCCGGAAAGATCCAGAACGATCATATGGCGGATGGTAAGTTCTACCAGTTCCTCTTTGACGCATTCGTCTTAACCGAAAAGGCAATGGCGCGAGATGCAAGCATCTATGTATTCCATGCGGACACAGAAGGACTCAACTTTCGAAGAGCCTTTTCCGATGCTGGTTTCTATTTGTCCGGAACGTGTATATGGAAAAAGCAGTCTCTGGTTTTGGGGCGATCCCCTTATCAATGGCAGCACGAACCGATTCTCTTTGGCTGGAAGAAATCCGGCAAGCACGCCTGGTACGCCGATCGGAAGCAAACCACGATCTGGGAGTTCGAGAAGCCAAAGAAGAATACCGACCATCCAACCATGAAACCGGTACCCCTCATCGCGTACCCGGTTGTCAATTCAAGCATGTCCGGTTGCATTGTGCTCGACCCTTTTGGTGGTTCCGGAAGCACGCTCATCGCTTGCGAACAAACGGATCGTGTTTGCTTCACCGTGGAGCTTGATGAGAAATACTGTGATGTCATTGTAAAGCGGTACGTCGAACAGGTTGGTCAAGATAAGGATGTTTACCTCATTCGGGATGGACAGAAAACGCAGATGGACTTCTCCGATTCCACTTCCAAGTCACAAGCGTCAATAGAAGAAAATTGACTTGCTATATTACAGCTTCAGAGTGATGTATGTACTAACCAAAAATCAAGGAGGATATCACGATGAAACTGCATTACCAAGTATCCGGACCCGAAAGAAAAAACCTTGTCAAAGCGGTCAGTACAACCTTGAACACCTCTTCTCACTACCTTGGTGCTCCCAACTTTGGATTCGAGGTTGGTGGTTACCACATCGACAAGATCGGCCTCCTCGAAGGGCCTGACAATCTGGACCTTGAGGATTCTCTGCACCAGCTCGGATTCGACGCCTTTGAACGTGAATACGACGAACCCGATTCGTATGAGAAAGGAATTGGTACCATGAGTGCTCCTGAAAGCCCCGAAGCATTGGAAGTTGGATCCGCTTTTGAGGAAGAAAACACCTTGATCGTTGAAGTGCCGCTAGAAGGATTCACAGACGAAAGCCTTGAGAACCTCGAGAAGCTCATTGCAAGCAAAGCGAACTTGATCACGAAAGCAATTGGAGTATCTGCACTTCCGATTCAACGAACGGAGACAACACTGAGGTTCCCTTGGTTCTCGATTTCAGCATCGGGAGATGAAGCAGCTGCGTACACGCTCTTCGTTTGCGCTTTGTGTGATGTCGCCAAGAACCATAAACGTGTAACGGCAAAGGAAAAGGATGTAGAGAACGAAAAGTTCGCCTTTCGCGTCTTTCTCATCCGATTGGGATTTATTGGGGATACCTACAAGCAGGCACGGAAGATTCTCTTGCGTAATCTGACCGGCAATAGCGCCTTCCGTGACGGAGCAAGGTTGACGAAAAAGGAGGTATCCGAAGATGCGTAATTTCCCTTCAAGAGAAACGGTTGCACGCCTTCGACAGATATATGCAAAAGGCACGAGAGTATCCTTGGTTTCCATGTCCGACCCTTACACGAGATTAGTACCTGGCGATAAAGGAACTATAGAATTCGTTGATGACACCGGCACTATTTTCTGCAACTGGGATCGCGGTTCTTCGCTAGGTGTTGTCTACGGAGAAGATTCGATTAGCATTATGAAACCCGAGGAGGAGCTATGAACGAGACGATAAAAAATCAGATTCTCGCCATCCGAGCTAGTGGTCTAACAAACATGTTCGACACGGTTTTTGTTCAGCAACTTGCCTTTCAGAACGGCTACTTTGAACTGGTCGATTTCATTGAGAATTCTCGCAAGGCATACGCCCAGTTCATACTGACAGGCGAGATTGACGATGACTGAAAAAGCCCGAGAAACATGTCAGAATTGACTTGCTATATTTGCCCCACAGAGTGATATATGTACATAACAAAAGCACACAATTCGAGCGGAGGACAATAGCATGTGGGGAATCGGAGAATTAGACGGTTACGAGTTTTATGTAAAGCATTTTGAGAACGGTTCAGAGTACGGCATCAACGAGGGTAAGATTTCCAAGCTCGAGATTCGCAAGGATGGCAGGACGGTTGCAAACTACGACAGAGGCTGGGATATGGAGCCTCAGGATGCGGAAACGCAAAAGGTCTACGAGAAAATTTTGGAAAAATTCAACTGAGCGGCACCGCAACCCAAACCACAAAGAGCTTCCTCGGAGGCTCTTTTCTTTTGCCATGAATTTGAAAGGAGTGCATCGATTTGCGAAAACTCAAACGCTATAAGCCTACGCCATTTAAAGCGAGTGACAGCGTCTACAACGCGATCGCTGCTGATTATGCGGTTTCGTTTATCGAAGCCCTTTCTCACACAAAGGGTTCGTGGGCAGGAAAGCCGTTTGATTTGATCGACTGGCAAGAGCAGATTATTCGAGATGTCTTCGGCATTATCAAGCCGAACGGGTATCGGCAATTCAACACCGCCTATGTCGAGATCCCCAAAAAGATGGGAAAGAGCGAACTGGCCGCTGCCATCGCCCTTCTCCTGACTTGTGGAGATAACGAAGAGCGTGCAGAAGTTTATGGTTGCGCTGCAGATCGCCAACAAGCCTCTATCGTATTTGAGGTGGCGGCAGATATGGTTCGCATGTGCCCTGCACTGAATCGACGCGTGAAGATCCTTGGTTCAAGTAAGCGGATAGTGTACCTACCAACAAACAGTTTCTACCAGGTTCTTTCTGCAGAAGCGTACTCCAAGCACGGCTTCAATATTCACGGTGTGGTATTTGACGAGCTTCACACACAGCCCAACCGCAAACTCTTTGATGTCATGACAAAGGGATCCGGTGATGCACGCACACAGCCACTCTACTTTCTGATTACAACCGCAGGAACGGACACGAACAGCATCTGCTTTGAGACGCATCAAAAGGCTCTGGATATTCTTGAAGGTCGAAAGCACGATCCTACCTTCTATCCTGTGATCTTTGGAGCCAAGGAAGAAGATGACTGGACAGACCCAGATGTCTGGAAAAAGGCCAACCCCTCGCTCGGAATCACGGTCGGTATCGACAAGGTCAAATCGGCCTGTGAATCAGCCAAACAGAATCCAGCCGAAGAGAACAGTTTTCGACAGCTTCGCTTGAATCAATGGGTGAAGCAAGCGATTCGCTGGATGCCGATGGCAAAGTGGGATGCTTGTGCCTTTCCTGTTGAAGTGGATCGACTTGAAGGGCGGGTCTGTTATGGAGGACTGGACCTTTCCTCCACTACGGACATTACCGCCTTCGTTCTGGTGTTTCCACCGGAAGATGAAACGGACAAGTACTCTGTACTTCCCTTCTTTTGGATGCCAGCAGATAACATCGACCTTCGTGTTCGTCGGGATCATGTTCAATATGATCTCTGGGAAAAACAAGGCTGGCTTTTGACTACGGAAGGTAACGTCGTCCATTACGGGTTTATCGAACAGTTTATTGAGAAACTTGGCGAGAAGTACAACATCCGAGAGATCGCCTTTGACCGTTGGGGTGCTGTACAAATGGTGCAGAACCTGGAAGGTATGGGATTTACGGTGGTTCCCTTCGGCCAAGGCTTTAAGGACATGTCTCCGCCAACGAAGGAGCTGATGAAACTAACCCTGGAAGAGAAAATCGCACACGGCGGCCACCCAGTTCTTCGGTGGATGATGGACAACATCTTTGTTCGAACCGACCCTGCCGGAAACATTAAGCCCGACAAGGAGAAATCCACCGAAAGAATAGATGGTGCCGTGGCGACAATCATGGCACTGGATCGTGCGCTCCGATGCGGGAGTTCACCTGCCACCTCGATCTACGACGAACGCGGTCTGCTCGTTATTTAGTGTCAGTCCTTGAGCAGACTCCGCCAGTTGGGGTCGATTTTTTGTATGCGGCTATCGTGCATACGGGCCAAAGAAACATGTCGGTTCCACCAGAAGAGATTCCAGAACGTGAAGATTCTACGCATATCGATATCCTCCTTAATGCCATTGATTATAAGGAGTCAATATTTGATATCCAATATGATATATGCGAAAATTGCGAAATTTGTTGATTTTTTCGGAGGTTTTTTATCATGAATGTATTCCAACGCCTGTTCAAAGCAAGAGATAAGCCGGTGAATCGTCTTTCCGGAAGTGATTACAGCTTCTTCTTTGGCGGTACGACTTCCGGCAAGTCAGTGAACGAACGAACGGCGATGCAAACAACTGCCGTCTATGCATGTGTCCGAATCCTTGCAGAAGCAATCGCAGGATTGCCACTT
>CAYGIB010000012.1:0-18474 GCA_964349735.1 uncultured Oscillospiraceae bacterium
CAGTAATGACGTGGTGCTTTTCTCGACATCGGATCCGTCGGTCGCAACCGTGTATAACGGCCTGATTCGCTCTCGCGGAATCGGGCGTTGCACCATCCGCGTTTTCTCTCAAAGCGGCTCAACGGAAGCGGAAATCACGGTTACCGTATATCCGGATGTAAATGCCCGTGCCGAGGAAGACGTCTTTGAGACAAATGAGTCCGTGTATCGCATTCAAACATCCGGGACCGCCGTGATTCAGATGGTTAACCCATCCAAGAAGCACCCGATTCTCTTTCAAAGCCTCAATCCGGAAGCCGTCACGGTAAACCGTCAGGGTAAGCTGGTCGGCGTGTCCGAAGGCGTTTCCTATGTGATGATGACGACCCCGGGAGGACAGTCCCGGTCGGTTCGCGTCGAGGTCGGGAAACCCGAATTTTCGATGGGAGAAATCGAATTGGGAATCAACGTGTATTACAACGATGAGGAGCACGGCTTCTTCGGCTTCTGCCCGGGTGAGACGGTGGAGGTTTCCGGAAACGGAACCTATACGCTCGCGTTTGACTGCTCGAGCCATCTGACTTCGGATGCGATAAAGGCCGGGGTCGATAGCCTGACGAATATCGGCGCAATTTACATCGCGGACACTTCGGGTCGCTCCGGCGTTCTCTCATCGTGCGATATTTTCTATGAAGAAATTCTCCTGGATGGGTTACCCCTGACGATTACCCAGACCGAACCCAAAAGCGCAATCAAGGCGAATAAGAAATTGGATACCAACGATCCGGTCAACGCCTGGGAAGGTTCAATGGTCGAAGAAGTATCGACCGAAGGTCATGTTATTAACTTCATCGGAACCGTAAAGCCGCCTCAGCAAATCAGCGTGCGGTTTACGCTGTCCGATTTTGTTTTCCAGGCAGCAGAGGGAGGAGAAATTTCGGGAGAACTCCGTGCCGAGAGCATACGCTTTACAAGTGAAGAATCCATGTTGCGTCTTACCGGGACTGCTTCTCTAATCACTCAGTTGGATCCAAAAGAAGCAGCAGAGCGCGTCTTCTTTCTTTCCTCGGATGCCTCTGTCATTGCCGTTTCGAATCCCTCAAAGTATCCCGACCGCGACGGTACGGTTCGGTTCAATATCATTCCGGTCGGAACCGGTTCGGCTGAGGTGTCTGCCGTGACCGAAAGCGGCTTGTCGGCGGTAATCAAAGTCGAAGCCAATCCTACACTTCCGATTATGGACGGGGAGCCGGACCGGACGGTTTCGCCGATTGTCCTTGCCAACGGAAATGGTGAGGAACCCTCCGTTACAAAGACTCCGACACCGGAGCCGACGGTTGAGTCCTCGCATCAGAGCGAGGCATCACAAGAGGATATAAGAAGAGATCCGAATACCGTCTGGCTCCTCGTTTTTGCCGTCATAGCGGGCATCGGAGCACTCGGAGCGGCAGGATGGGCGATTCAAGCCTTGCTTTGCCAAAAAAAGAAAAGATGAAATCCTACACCACTGACAATTAAAAAAGTGAGGAGAATCAGTAAATGAAGTTCAATATCGGAGAATGGGCAACAAAGCCAAATGTTAAATCCAACAATTGTGAGCAGATTCGGGACTTCCGTTTGTCTGACGACCAAACGCGACTGTGGCTCTTCGGCGTTGGATATCGCGACGACCGGAGAAGCTTGGACGGGGTCGCAATCGAACTGGAAATCTCGTCCCCGAAGCCCGACACGATCCGGATGGAGGCCGTTCATCACAGAGGGGCCGATATCCGGCACACGCGTTTTGAAATAGAAGATGACCGCTGTCCGCTTGAGATTTCAAAGGAGGACGAACGTATTACCGTTCAATCCGGGAAAACGCGCCTTATCATTCAATTGCGCCCGGCCGCCTTTATCTGGTATTACGAGGACCGGATTTTAACATCCGTCGGCGAGCAGTTCGGACGTCCGATGCTCAGCTTCATGACAACTCCGGAAGGGCCGTTCATGCGCGTTCAGCTCGATCTTTCCATCGACGAGCACGTGTACGGCCTGGGTGAGCGTTTCACGCCGTTTGTCAGGAACGGCCAAGTGGTCGACATATGGAACGAGGACGGAGGCACGGCGAGCGAAATCTCTTACAAGAACGTGCCCTTCTATATAACGGATAAAGGTTACGGAGTTTTTGTCTGCGATACCGGGCCGGTTTCGTATGAGATATGCTCCGAGCAGGTCGAGCGCGTACAAATTTCCGTTCCGGGAAATCGCCTGGACTTCATGGTTGTCGGCGGGGCGGACATGAAGGACGTCCTCAGCAATTACACTGGATTGACCGGTCGTCCGGGATTACCGCCCGCATGGAGCTTCGGGCTCTGGCTGAGCTCGTCATTTACGACGTCATATGATGAGAAAACCGTCCTTTCATTCATTGACGGTATGATTGAGCGCGGCATACCGCTTTCCGTATTTCACTTTGATTGCTTCTGGATGAAGGAAAACGAGTGGTGCGGATTTAAGTGGGACTGCGATATGTTTCCGGATGTCGAAGGGTTATTACGAAAAATTCATGAACGCGGCGTGCGCGTATGTGTCTGGATCAACCCGTACCTGGCTCAGAAGACACCGGTTTTCGCGGAGGCGTTCGAAAAGGGGTATCTGCTCAAACGTCCCGACGGAAGCCTGTGGCAATGGGATCTGTGGCAGTCCGGACTGACAATCTACGACTTTACCAACCCCGAAACGGTCGCATGGTACAAAGAGACCTTGAAGGGTTTGATGCGCCAGGGTGTTGACGCTTTCAAGACCGACTTCGGCGAGAGGATTCCGACGGACTGTGCGTGGCACGACGGCTCGGATCCGGTTCGAATGCACAACTACTACAGCTTTCTTTATAACAAGATTGTCTATGAGGCCATCTGTGAGGAGCGGGGGGAGGAAGAAGCGTGCCTGTTTGCACGAAGCGCGACGGCCGGTTCTCAGAGATTTCCGGTGCACTGGGGCGGGGACTGCAACTCGACCTATCACGCAATGGCTGAGAGTATACGGGGCGGCTTATCGCTCTGCCTTTCCGGATTTGCGTTCTGGAGTCACGATATCGGCGGATTTGAAGGCACCGCACCCGAAGATGTCTATAAGCGATGGCTCGCGTTCGGGCTTTTATCGACGCACTCGCGCTTGCACGGATCGGAATCCTACCGGGTTCCGTGGCTGTTCGGAGATGAGGCGGTTGAAGTATGCCGGAAATTCACGCGACTCAAGTGTCATCTGATGCCTTATCTTTACGGAATCGCCGCCGAGGCACACCGAACCGGTGTACCGGCGATGCGCGCCATGTCCTTGGAGTTCAGTGAAATCGGCGCACGGACCTGTGACCGTCAATATATGCTGGGCGATTCTCTCCTGGTCGCGCCCGTACTGCGCGAGGAAGGAACCGTTGACATCTATTTGCCGGAAGGCAAATGGATAAGTCTCTTAGACGGCCAGCCCGCCTCGAAATCAGGCTGGCAGACCGAACGGCATGACTTTTTCTCCGTACCGCTCTACGTCCGGCCCAACACGATTCTTCCGCTGGGAGGCCAGGACGACCGGGCCGTATATGATTACGAGAAGAACCTGACGCTGGCCGTATACGAGCCGGTCGACGGGTTGACTAGTAAGCGCACCATCGTGGACAATCGGGGAAATCCGGCTTACACAGTAACGGCGAGTCGCTCAGGGAACGTGCTGACCGTTGAGTTTTCCGAACTGCCGGATCATGCGAACATTCTTTTGCCGGGCGATTTCCCGGCGAAATGCGAGTCGGGAGGAAAGCCCGTCGAGGATTCACGCGGTAAGGCTTTTCGAGTACAAAGCAAGCGGGTAACCATCGTGTTGGGCAGGGAGGACGCATGATTCGGGTAGGAGTCGACTATTACCCCGAGCATTGGGGAAAAAGCCTATGGGAAAAAGATATTATGGAGATGGCGAGTGCGGGCGTGAACACCGTGCGCATCGCCGAATTCTCCTGGAGTCTTCTGGAGCCCAAAGAGGGAGAATTCGATTTTTCTTGGCTCGATGAGGTCATTGAGCTTCTTGCGCGCTATGACATCGATATCATCTTGTGTACGCCCACCAATTGCGCACCGCTGTGGATGTATAAAAATTATCCGGACACACTGCAGACGGGACGAAACGGTCACCCGACCGAGCCGGGAATCCGGGGACATCGATGCATGACATCTCTTACATTCAGACGCTTCGCGGAGCGCATCATCGAAAAAATGACCGATCGATATATTGATCACCCGAGGGTAATCGCCTGGCAGTTGGACAACGAACCGGAGGGGAATCACTGCTGCTGCCCTTCCTGCGCGGAAGGTTTTCGGGAGTTGCTCAAGACAAAATACACGACTCTTCAAGAGCTGAACCGGAGGTGGGGAACCGATGTCTGGAGCGGTACGTACAGCTCCTGGGAACAGATATTTCCGCCGATGGGAACCGATTATCAATATGGCTGGCTCAATCCATCCTGTCTTCTCGAATACGAGCGGTGGGCGGCCGAGTCGTGCACGGAATACCTATGTTTTCAGGCAAATCTGATTCGCCGGGAAAAAACGGATGCTGTAATCACGACCAACGCATACGGAAGTCCCGGCGCGCCCGATTTCCATCAGATTTTCGAGCATACGGACATCGCTTCATTCGATAATTACCCGGAGGTGCGCATCCCGGATGACCCCGAAAAAATTTACTCGCAGGCTTTCGCCCTGGATATGACCAGGGGATACAAGAAGAAAAGTTTCTGGATACTGGAGCAACTCTCCGGACCGAAGGGATGTTGGATGCCGATGTCTCCGACGACTCTGCCGGGGATGATTAATGGATATGCCTGGCAGGCTGTCGCGCGGGGTGCCGATGCGGTGATTTTTTTCCGGTGGCGCAGCGCGGCGCGGGGTGCCGAGATGTTCTGGCACGGCCTGTTCGACGGGGAAAAGCCCGAGGGACGCCGCTACGAGGAGTTCAAGGCATTTCTCCGGGAAGCCGGCGAGCGGTCTGAGATCAGCAGTACAACCGTCCGAAGCAAGGTCGCGGTGCTTCATTCCTATGACCAGAACCGGGCTTTTCATATTCAAACTCAGTCGGAGGGCTTTTCATATGCGGAGCAGCTTCGGCTGATTCATGACGGATTCATAACTCTCGGGGTGAATGCAGACATTATTTCTACGGAAGACAGTTTCGAAGGATATCGTGTTCTGGCCGCGCCGGCGCTGTTTATCGCCGACCCGTCTCTGGTCCGACGTCTGGAAGACTTTGTACGAGTCGGCGGAACCCTTCTTCTCGGCAATCGAAGCGGTGTAAAAGATGCGGATAATGCGCGGGTCCTTGAGCCGCTTCCGGGCGCTTTTCGAGAATTGACCGGGTGCAGGGTTCTTGAATACGATCCGATCGGGGAGAAGAAGCAACACATTGAAACCGAAACCGGAGAAACATTCACGGTTACGAGCTGGTGTGATATTCTGGAGCCTAATGGTGCAACAACCGTTGCCCGGTACAGGGATTCCTTCTATGCCGGTCGGCCGGCGATCACGAGAAACCGATTCGGCGAAGGAGTCTGCTACTACATCGGAACGGTCGGAGAACGGTCGCTTTACCGGATTCTGGCGAAAAGCATCCTCGATCAAGCCGGGATTCTAACCGTTGACCTGCCCGTCGGAGTCGAGGTGTCTGTTCGCGAAAATGATTATATAATCTACACCTTCCTGTTCAACAACAGCGATAAGATAAAGCGGTTCAAATATAATGATGAAAAAATAACCATGGAACCTTTCGAGATGAAAATCTTCCGCCGTCAAAAACACGACCGATGACAGGAAAATCAATTCGATATCAAAGGACGAACAACGATGAATTTTATGAAGCTGGAGAATTTTCTCGACTCGACTCCGAAGCTTTGGGGTGTTCCGGGCTATCAGTGCTCGGTTCATATCTCGCACAACCGGGTGTTTTATCGGGCAGACGGCTTTCGGGACGCTCTGGGCCTTATGCCCGTAAGTGAAAGCGACCTGTATTGGATTTATTCGGTCAGCAAGCTCTTTACCTGCGTCGCCGCGATGCAACTGATCGAGAAAGGAAAACTGCGGCTGGACGACCCGGTGTCCCGGTTCCTGCCTTCCTGGGCATCCATGCAGGTTCTTCAAGGGGGTCAAATCGTGCCATGCACGGTTCGCCCGACTATTTTTCACCTGATGACGATGACCGCCGGTCTGAATTATGAATTGAAGACGCCGACGTTTCGCAAACTCGCGAAATCAACAATGCATCACTTTACTCTTCGTGAGCTGGCGGACGCGCTTTCGGAACCGCCTCTGGATTTCGAGCCCGGCGCGCATTTTTGTTATAGCCTTTGTCACGACGTACTCGGAGCGATTATCGAGGTCGTTTCCGGGACGGATATCGAAAGCTATTTACGCGAAAATATCGCTGAACCTCTGGGCGCTCGCGACTTGACCTTTTTCCCGAGCCGTGAGCAGATGAATCGACTGTCCGCGCAATACCGGTATAAGCCGGAAACGAATCGGACAGAGCCGATTATCCGGAAAAACCGCTATATTGTCGCGCCGACTTGCGCTTCGACCGGCGCAGGTCTCTGTGCGGGCATTAACGAGATCGCTCTTCTGGCTGACGCTCTGGCAAACGGAGGAGTAGGGGCGACCGGAAAAAGAATCTTAAATGAGAGCAGCATACAGCGGATGGCAAAAGACAGCCTTACGCCCATGCAGAAAAAGGACTTCCATACTATGAAGCCGGATCCCTACAGTTACGGTCTCGGCGTTCGCGTTCTCACGCGAAGCGAGCGAGGGGCGCCCGCCGGTGAATTCGGATGGGACGGCGCGGCAGGGTCGTACGTGCTGATTGATCCTGTGCGACAGCTCTCCTTGGTATATACACAGCACATTCTCGATCATGGCCCGGTATATTCCGAGATTCAACCCGCGCTCCGGGATGCGCTTTACGAGGCGGTCGGAGCGCTGTAAAAGCGTCGGTATTCGCGAAAAAATGATGCGGGGTATTATAAAGATGGATGAGAGATTGAAAAAAATCGACGATTTTGTCGCAGCCGGTCCTTTTCGAGACGATTGGGATTCTCTTTCGTCTTTTAAGGTACCCGCTTGGTTTCGCGAGGCGAAGTTCGGAATCTTTATTCATTGGGGCGTGTTTACGGTTCCGGAATACAGTAACGAATGGTACTCGCGAAATATGTACATTAAGGGGATGCCCGCTTACGAGCATCACATCCTGAAATACGGCCCGCAATGTGAATTCGGCTATAAAGACTTTATCCCGCTATTCACCGCCGGGCGCTTTGACCCCGACGAGTGGGCGGAGCTGTTTAAGAAAGCCGGAGCGAAGTACTTTGTTCAGGTCGCTGAGCACCACGACGGTTTTCAGATGTACAGAAGCGATATTTCTCGCTATAACGCCTTTGAGATGGGTCCCCGTCGCGATATTCTCGGGGAGATGAAGGCAGCCGTCGAGAAGCGCGGACTCATGTTCGGTGCATCTTCACATCGGGCGGAGCACTGGTTTTTTATGGGTCACGGCAAAGAATTCGAAAGCGATATTAAGGAACCATTAGTCAGAGGAGATTTCTATTGGCCGGCCATGCCCGAAATGCCCAATGACGATATATACAGCCACCCGTATCCGTCGGAAGAGTTCCTTATCGATTGGCTGCTCAGAACCTGTGAAATCATCGATCGATATCACCCAAGCCTGCTTTACTTCGACTGGTGGATTCAGCACGAAGCCTTCAAACCGTATCTTAGAAAGCTGGCGGCGTACTACTACTCCCGAGGCGTCGAGTGGGGGAAACCGGTTGCAATTACCTACAAGCACGACGCGATGATGTTCGGCTCCGGTATCGTGGATATGGAGCGAGGACATTTTGCAGATGCTAAGTCCTATCCATTTCAGTCGGACACGTCCATCGCCCGCAATTCGTGGTGTTATACGGATTCGCTTGAGTATAAAACAGCCGCGGAAATCATTGATACGCTGATCGACGTCGTGAGTAAGAATGGAAATCTGCTCCTCAATATCGGACCGAGAGCCGACGGGTCGATTGCGCCGAAAGATAGAGAGATTCTGGAGGCAATCGGCGAGTGGATGAGCATCAACGGATGCGCGATCTACGGGAGCAAGGTCTGGAGAAAATCCGGTGAAGGCCCGACATCTGTAAAAGAGGGCATGTTTTCGGAGGAGTCGGTCACTTATACGCCCCGCGATTTTCGATTTACCGTAACCGGGAAATACTTGAATGTATTTGTATTGTGTTACCCGGATGACGGTAAATTGATGATTCGCTCGCTTGCCGATTCAAAGGACCGGAATGTCCCGGAATTTCATGGAATAATAACGGATGTCGCCGTGCTCGGGTTCGAGGAGAAGCCGCAATGGCGCAAAACAGAAGAGGGGCTTATCATCGAAACCTCAAGTGTAAATAGCGGTTTACCCGTCGTTATCCGGATTGAAATCAATTAGCTCCCTTTGAGCGCTTCTACGTCTCGCTTAATCCTTCACCGCGCTGTCGAGGGCGTCTTTTATCGCCAGCAGGATGACCTTGCTGCTGTAGGTCGCCCCCGAAACCACATCGACCGCTAAAGACTGCTTCTCGACTACCGTATCCGGTATCGACTCAGCCTCCTGGCCCTGGCCGTTAAAATGCCGAACCAGTTTGATTTCCGTAATCACGTGATTGCTAACGGTGACTTCTACGGTTACCATAACCGGAAAAACCTCGTGTTTTCCCGTAAAGGTTCCGTCCGGGATTGCGGAGAGATCGACGTCTTTCACAGAGATGTCCTTCAAGGATTCCAGCTTATTCGCGGAGAGGCTCACAAATACTGTGGCTGCCACAAACAGAAAAACAATGACGGAGAAAATGACAAGCAGGATTTTAACCGGTTTCTTCATGAATTTCCCTCCGACGGTTCCGTATCGCTCAATGAAACGAAAATCTGTTCTATATTGCGCCCAAAGAGGCAACGATTTCTTCGATCTGCTGCTCGCGCTGATCGCTCGACCAATTGACAATCCCTGTTGAAATCATTGAGCCGCCCTTGGCTTTACAAGCCGAGGAGATCTGGGAAATCGCATGGTTACCGCCCAACCAAGCCTTCTTGAACGCTTGGGTAACAAAGCAATGCATCTTCTTTCCGGACAGGTCGCCGATTTGCGAAAGGTACAGCTTCATAGGCGCTGCAAGCGAGAAGGCTTGAACCGGGGATGCAAAAATAACCGTGCCGTAGGGAGTGACATCGGGCGCTGTCCGGAGGCGGACGGGAGAGCGGGGATTTGTCTCCGCGCTTTCCGTCTCGATTCGCTTTATTTCAACCGAATGCCCTTTGGATGACAAAGACTTCTCGAGCCTCTCGGCGACCGACAGTGTGTTTCCGGTGTTGGAGTAAACGATGATACCGACTTTCATTTTCTTTTCGCTCCTAACGATAAAGGTCCGGAAATACCGGATCCGCCGCAAGCTCCATTACGGAGACACCCGAATTGTCTATATTCGATCCATCAGTAAATTATACCACCTCCGAACACCCTTTTTTCGTGTATTATATGGATAAGAAAAAACAAATGTCTCGTGCGGATACACTCGCCTGCGGAAGAAATCAGACGCAGCTTTCATGACTAGTCAAGCAGATGAGATTTCGCGCGAAAAGAGACAGAGAGGACGGGAGCATATGGGCGGAGCTTTTGAAACCGGAAGCAATCGCAACTTTTTCACGGAGATTGGTTTTTCTGAAGAAGAAGTCGATCTCCGGGTTCTGGAAACTTTCAATACTATATTCTTCGGCCCGGACGAGGACCGTTTCTATCACCCGGTCGGCGACTCGATGGGGTACATCACCGACACCGGGAACCATGACGTCCGTACGGAGGGAATGTCCTACGGGATGATGATGTGCGTCCAGATGGATCAAAGGGACATTTTCGACCGACTGTGGCTCTGGACGAAGACATACATGTACATGGATTCCGGTGCAAATGCCGGGTTCTTCTGCTGGTCGAATCAGACGGACGGTACCAAGAACTCGAACGGCCCGGCACCCGACGGCGAGGAATTCTTTGCCATGGCCTTGATTTTCGCGGCGAATCGCTGGGAAGGAGGCCGGGAAGATTGCGAATATATGCGCGAGGCACGCGCGCTTTTACACACCATGCTTCACAAGGGCGAGAATGGAGAGGGCGGCCGCGCAATGTGGGACCGCGAGAATGATCTGATTCGCTTCATCCCCGAGGTGGATTTTTCGGATCCTTCCTACCATTTGCCGCATTTCTATCAGCTGTTCTCATTATTTTCAAACGAGAGCGACCGGGACTTCTGGCGCCGCGCGGCGCAGGCGAGCCGGGACTACCTGGTTCGCGCCAGTCACACGGAAACCGGCTTGTCCGCAGAGTATGCCGAGTATGACGGTACTCCTTATGCCGGTGAGAATAAGGATTTTGCCGGCCACGATGTGTATTACAGCGACGCATACCGGACGATTGCCAATATTGCGCTCGATTGGTCTTGGTTTGCGGCCGACCCGAGACAGGTGAATATTGCATCAAACCTGCAGCGCTTCTTCTGCGAGACCGTTCGGGAGAAACCGTTTGGGATTTACAAAGTCGATGGCACCGTAATGGACGGGACCGCCCTGCATCCGGTCGCGATGACCGCCGTGAATGCCCAGGCCTCGCTTGCGTCGGACGGACCTTACGCGCGCGAGTGCGTCGAACGATTCTGGAATACCCCTTTGCGAAAAGGAGATCGCCGCTATTACGACAACTGCCTCTATATGTTTGCGATGCTTGCCTTGAGTGGGCGCTATCAAATATGGATTTGACGGGAGAAATGAGATGAAAGCAACATGGGAAAAGATTGAAAAGCACAGCCGCGTAATGGTCATCGCCCTATTCATTGCAATGACACTTATGGGACTTCTGGTGACGCCGGATTACGGAATGCCCTGGGACGAACTCCTGGAAATCCGGACGCTCGGCTCGAATCTTCGCGAGTACATCGGACTTGTTAAGGGCAAGAAGGAAGAGCCGACCCGCTCATCGACCGGCATTGAGTTTCCCGACTACCTGGAAAACGTCGATATGGATCACGGGCAGTCCGTGTATTATCCGCTCGCGCCGGCGCTTTTCGCGAAATACGAGACCGGCGGGCCGCGCACGCTGATGCTCATTTGGCACGCATACACCTTCTTAATCTTTATGGCAGGCGTTATCGCGCTGTATTTCATCTGTAAATTCCTGACCGGAGACTGGAAATACGGGGTGCTCGGCAGCCTGTTCCTCTATTTGAGCCCTCGATTTTTTGCGGAGGGTCACTATAACAGCAAGGATGTCGTGGCGATGTCGCTGGGGATCATATGCATCGCACTTGGCATCAAAATGATCGAAAGCAAGCGTTTCATCTTCGCGGTGCTGTTTGCGCTAACTGCCGCAATCGCCACTAATATGCGAATGAACGCGGTGTTTCTGTTCGGACTTCTGGGCATTTTGTTCCTGATTCACCTAAGCGTCAGGAAGCAGTGGACTAAGCGCAACTTCACGGTGGGGCTTACCGCGATTCTCTCGTTCCTGGGAATATCGTATCTTATTACCCCAGCGGCCTGGCGGGCTCCGCTGGAGTTTGTCGGATATGTATTTGCCCGCTCATCCAACTTTGAGGCTTGGGGCGGATCCGTTTTTTTTCACGGCACCGTTCATCGCCCGGTTCCGTGGTATTACATTCCGGTCATGATTGCGGTGACCACGCCGATTCTGATCCTGATTCTGATCATCGCCGGGCACGCGACCTCGATTCAGCAGCTGATCAAGGATATCCGGGAACGTGTTTTCTCGAAAACAACCCCGTATTATATCCTGTGTGTCGTATATATCTTGACCTTTCTGCTTTTCACCATGATTCGGCTGCCCATACTTTATAACAGCTGGCGCCACTTGTTCTTCCTCTATGGGCCGATGCTGATTCTGGCCGTCGGCGCGATTCACTCGATTATGAACCGACTCAAGAGTAAAGCAAAAGTGGTTGCTGCGGGCGCAATCGGCATTCAGCTGCTCGCGTGCCTTCTCATTATTGTGATGAGTCATCCGCTCCAGTATGTCTACTTCAATCCGCTGGCCGGGTCCGATCCCGCCCGGAACTATGAATACGATTATTGGAATGTGTCCCAGGTGAAGCTTCTGATGAAATTGATTGATCAGACGGAAAGCGATGGGCCGTTGAAAATTTGCGCCATCGACTGGTACACGGCGGACGGCCTTCAGAAGGCGATTCGGGTCCTTCCGGAATCCTACCGCAAGCGAATCGCACTCTATAATCCGCCGAGGCCGGGATCCACCGGAACCGTCGATTTTATGATGGTCAATAATTCCGTACGTCAAATTGCCGAATCTGAACGGGAGCTTGGAGTATTCTGGGTGTTTACCGGAAGTGAATATGTAGCGCCGATTGAGTATCCGGTTGCGGTGTCGTTCTCGGCTTTCGGTTCGGAGTATATGACCATATACGATATGCGGGAGGAATGATGTCGGTACCAGAGATTTTTCAAGTAAACAACGAGCAATCTGAACCGGTTTTCGAAAGGAAGGATACACATGCATAATTTGAAGCGACTCACCCTCATTATTTCCATACTGATTATTCTGGCCGTGTTTGTTCCCGCCGTTATTGCGGCGACCACTCCGCAGGCGCCGGTGATTGAGAACACCGACCCGGTTTTCGCGGCTCGGAACTCGGTTACCCAACTAACCATATCAGCGAAAATCACCGACGGAGGGACGCTTGCGTATCAGTGGTACGAGACACCCAACGGCACGCTGCCGAGCATTATGGCCATCATCGGAGAGGAGTCCCCGACCTTTACCTGCAATACCTCGACCTCCGGTACCCGATACTATGTCTGCATGGCGACCAATACCATCGGAAGCGAGGTCTCGAGGACCTATAGCAACGTCATTGCCGTTACGGTATACGAGCCGGTACCGATGGTCAGCTATAATGCAACCCAGGTTGAACTGGATAAGATGGAGGAATTTACGATTACCGCAAGCATCCAGCTTCAGCAAAAGGATATCGGTACTTTGACCTACACATGGTATGTGAGCAACAATAACTATATCGGCGTCGGAGAGGTCGTTCCCGGCGCGACTACGAAGAATCTGATCCTGAACGGCAGTAACGCGACCGGAACGAAGTATTATTACTGTATCGTTCGGAACCTTTATCTGGGTGTGACCTATTCGATGAACGTTGAGGACATGTCGATTGTTAAGGTGGTTTATACCGGAAAGGATCACATTCATCAATTCGGAGCGTGGATGGTGACGACGGAGCCGACATGTACCGAAGACGGCATCCAGACCAGGGAATGCGTATGCGGAGTCACCGAGCGCGAGACCATTCCCGCATTGGGACACGATTTCAGCGAATGGACCACAGACCCCGGTAATGCGAATCAAGAGATTCGGACGTGCCGAAGAGATGGCTGCGGAGTAGTGGAGACGCGCCTGATTTCCAAGTCAATTATCAATAAGGTATCGATTGAGATCACTGTCCCGGAGGTCGGGCTGAAGACTATGGATCATTGGACCGTAAAGGAAGACGACAAGAGCTTTTCGATTGATAAAGAAGGTTCTGCATGGGAGTATTCCGTCACTGAACCGGCCGGAACCTGGAAAGTGTCCACGGATACCGAATTTGCGCCCCTGACGGTCTACCGCGCATCTTTGCTCCTTACTCCGGGCGAAGGAAAGAGCTTTGATTCGACGACACAGGTGATTATTAACGGAAATTCTGTTGTTTGCGAATTGACGGAATCGGGTCAGATACGCCTGTATTTCGGCTTCCCCGAGACCGGATCGGCAGACTCTGAGGAAAAGCCGACCGAGGAGCCACAGGACGAAGAATTATCGGATGATAAGAAGGCTCCGGTTCCGGTTGGAGCCATCATTGCTCTCGCCGCGATTCCGGTTGTCTTGGGCGCGGGAGCCCTGGCGGTGTATCAAATTCGCAAGAAGAAAGTGTAATCATCGGAAGCAGGGACGTACAGCATATGAAGATCAGATTTATCAACACATATGCAATATCAATAAAAGGCTTACTCAATCGCCGAAAAGTTCGCGATAATATTGTCGAACGTCTCGGTCGCATCGAAGAAATCATTCGGAACGATAATGATCATGGCAATGTATGAGTCGATTTCACAGAAACATGCATATTCTCGTATTTGCACTCCTTGAAATGTCGTCTCTAAGACTTCGACACGACATTCACGACCTGCGATCGTCTCGGTAAAAGAATCGGTAGCCTCAAAGGTTAGATCCATCTCTTTGGCGCTTACTATGACAAACTCAATCGTATCGTCGACAGCTTCGTCAAAGTCATAGGATTTCGGAAGCGGAGCGTAAGAAATCGACAGGTTCGAGCCGGTGTTCGGGTTGCCGCACTTAAAGTCCATTCCGGAAAAAACCATTTTGTCGGTATCAAAATCAGCCTGCTCAACAGAGTCTTTTGCTGATTCTTGAGCGTCTTCGCCTAACTCAGAATTCCAGCCGACCGGAACGGTGAATTTGATTTTGGCTTGAAAATTAAAGTAATTTGAAGCAATTAAGGTGCCTTCTTCAAATGGTTCCGGTTTTTTCTCACCGAAAGGAAATGAACAAGCGGTCACCAGGAAAATCGACAAGAAAACGAAGATGATAAAGGTTGTATACTTTTTCATAGATAGCCCCCCAATGATAAAAACATCATTCTCCTACAGAAGATAATTATACCGCATGCATTTTTGAATAACAATTAGCTTATCAAATCGCCATACGATACGTTTAACTTATAGGCGAGTTATGTGACAAACCTTGCCCTCCAAACGAGTCAGAGATCGTAGCGACTTCCCGAGGAGAATCCGGGTTAAGCATGCCTCGCAATCGGCGAAGAAAAATGAGCTTTCGTGATATAATTTAGCGGGTACGATTCTTTTTCGGTTATTCGAAAGGCTTACATTATTCAGACGAGTGAAGAAAGGGAATCTCATGATGGACAAAGTTCAAACAACACTCTTTGCATTATGGATCGCATTAACGTTAACCTATCTTTTAGGGGATGTACTCAGGATTTTCAGCGGAGACTTTGTTCCGGGCGAAATCGGAGGAAAAAACATTTCACAGGGAATGATTTTGGGACTGGCGATATTCATGTTCATTCCGATAGCCATGATTTTCCTGACGGTTATATTGAACAATCCGGTAAATCGCTGGCTAAACATCATCGTTGCCATTGTCTTTTTTCTTTTCAATATCGTTGGATTACCGACGTACCCTTCTCTGTATGATCGATTTCTGATCATCGCCGGGCTGGCAATCAATGTTCTTACTGTATGGTATGCATGGAATTGGCATTAAATATCGATTCGCAGAAGTCGAATAAGGACATGACAAAGGGAATAACAATGAAAGCATCCGTGATATTAGCTCATCCTTATCCTCACAGTTTCAATCACGCAATATACGAGACGGTGGTCCAAGTATTTAACGAGAATCATGTGAAAGTCTATGCACATGATCTTTATGAAGAGGGATTCAATCCGGTTCTTACAAAGAAGGAATTGGGTTCGGACCAATCGGACGATATTTTGGTTAATCAATACGCAAAAGAATTGGTTGATTCTGATTTTCTGGTATTTATCCACCCGAATTGGTGGGGGCAACCGCCTGCAATTCTTAAAGGATATATTGATCGGGTCATTCGGCCGCCTTATGCCTATGATTTCCCGGAAGATGATAACGGAGGCGGGTTGCCCATTGAAAAGCTTAATGGGAAATATGGTATCGTCTATAATACAGCCAATACAAATGAAGAACGTGAAAATAATTATTTCGGGGACCCTCTCGATCGTATATGGGGAATGTGTGTTTTCGGGTTTCTCGGAATTGACAAATATCATCGTAAAATGTTCAGGATCATTGCAAACAGTTCAGAAAATGATCGAAACAACTGGCTTCAGGAAATTGAAGAGGATATCAGAAGAATACTAGGGCAATGAAAACAATGCGCTAACATTTTGCATCGCTGAAAAGGTTTTCGTTGAGCAGGTTCTGAAACACGGTCTTCCAGTCCGAAAATATTATACGACCCGTTGCCGGATGTTATAATCATGGAAGATGTGAACGGAGGCCGGTATGAAGAAAATTATCGCTTCCATTATTCTTTGCGTCATAATCGTCGCAAGCATAACCGCGTGCCGGACCGATCGGCCGGGCGTGATAGCGACGACCCCGGCGAGCGAATCAACGACGTCGGTCGTCCCGACGACCGCAGAGGCGACCGAGCCGCTCACGTACAAAGTCCAATATTTTCGAACCGGCGGTTACGTCCCGGAAACAGAGTACCCCTATGTGGTGATCGTCCAAAGTGCCGGGGAGCTTGCGGATTATATCTCGGCAAATGACAAAGACTATAATTTTGGAACCAGGGAATCAACGGATACGCAAGAACCGTTTGGCTTATATCCCGCGAGCGACGCGTATGACGATGCCTTCTTTTCGAAAAACGCCCTCCTGATCGTCGTCGTCTCGGAGCCCAGCGGCTCGATCCGCCACGAGTTCCTTGAATTCGGCGAGAAAAATGAGATTCGCCTCCATCGAATTATCCCGAGCGTCTGCACCGACGACAGCGCGGATTGGCATATCGTGATCGAACTGCCGCTGCCCAGTCCGGTTCTTGTTTCCGCGTATTACCCGGCCGTCGAGTGGGTCGTGGGCGAATCAACGTTATAAACGAGATTGTTTTGGAAGCATATTATTTTTCGGCTTCCAATCGCCCTTATCGTTCGAGCTCCTTACTTTAGATCAGTGCGGTTATTTCTTCGTAAACGCTGTTTTCCTTTTCCCAATCAACAACACTGTGTACAGAAGATAGTGTATATATCAGGGAGTTTTCATTTTCTTTATTTACTAAAAAGAGATACTCTTCGCCTACCTTAACGGTATCCTTAAACAGCACAACAAGGATTTCTTTGTCGGTTGATCCTCTCAATGTCTCGGTTACCGTACAAAGATACGTGTCCCTGTTTATTTGCGGAGTCTCAATCTTTATATCCTTAACAATCGCTTTTACAATGTATTGCGAAGCGTCTACAATATCCGGAATCTCAGAAGATCTCGTAAAGGGTATCCCATAAACCAAACGTTCTTTGGAAACGTCCGTAACCGCTTGAGCATTTTTCGAAAACTCTTCCGCGGTTTTATATGGACTTTCCTCAATTTGATGATATCTCCGATATAAAGCGATATTACCGGTCTCATCCAGTTCAATGAAAACTTCGCCCAGGATCATATACCGGTCTCTTTCGTAATAAACGGACGTTTCCTTTGAAAGAACTAAGATATACTCTTTACCGGCTTCATAATCTGTTTGATTTGTTGAATAAGTGATACCGGTGTTTTCAACAGAATAATCTGTATACCCTTCTTCAACAAAGAGATGAGTATCACTCACATTTCCAATAATCGTTTCTTCGAGCGTAAAATCATATTCCCTGCTTGTTTTACCTTCGTTGATACGAATCAGCTTCGCCTGAACGACACAAAAGCTTTTATCGATTGCTTCCTCAAGACTTACGTAAACTTTGATTCCTTCGTTCTGTATGACAACTCCACTTTCCCTCTGATCATCCATAGTACGGCACCCGATTACTACGGCGGCAATAGAAAAAAGCAATACGAACATTCTCATCGATTTTCTTGTCGTCATATTAATCTCCATATTCCGAAGATACAGCGATTATTTTGCATAGTCAACGCTATTTCGGCCAATTCGTTCAGACACCGTTTCAACCGGGAAATTCTCCGGCCCCCGCTTATGGACGGGATGTTTTCGATTCTTTTCGAAAAAATGTATACTTACAACCAGAAGAAGTCTGACGGGAATGGCTCTTTCAGCAGAAAGGAACAACATGGGTCCGGAAGTATATTATTTTTCGGGAACCGGGAATTCTCTGGCGGTGGCGAAGAAGATCGTCGCAGCCACCGGCGGAACATTGATTTCCATTTCTTCGGTGATGGGGCAAGACAGCATTCGTCCGCAGACGGATCGGATTGGGATCGTTTTTCCTTGTTATCTGGCGCAACTGAACGGAATTCCCCTGATTGTCCGGGAGTTTGTTAGTAAGCTCCGGGGGGTGGAGGAAAAATATATTTTTGCCGTGTGTACGTGCGGGGGATATGAGTGTGTGGATGCGCTTCCGACACTCAAAAGGCTTCGCACGCTCATTTCCGGGCAGGGGGGCAGGCTGTCGGGGGAATTCTCGGTGCGGCTTCCCATGAATAATCTACAGTATTTCTTTTTTCAAACGCAAAATCACGAAAAGATGTTCCGGCGAAGCGAGGGAAGAGCAGCGGAAATATCAAGGCGTGTCATGGCCGGGCGGCGCGAGAAATACCGTCTTCCCAAAACACTTTTCAATTTTTTTTGCTATT
>CAYGIB010000013.1:0-18324 GCA_964349735.1 uncultured Oscillospiraceae bacterium
ATCTCGTATACGTTTTCGGGTCGAGAAATATTTCTTACAGCTTCCTTGCGAAAACGGGGGATGAACCAACAGATGCCTGTAAGGAGCAGCAGGCTGATGAGAACAAAGAGGCGGGAGAAAGGAAGAATCTTCAGATAAGCGAAGGTCCACATGAAAAAGGAAGCAAGGAGAATTCCCAACGGCTTCGAAAAACCGTACCCCATTGTCCGAAAGCCCGAAAAGAGAAAAGAGGTAAGCGGGAGGGCAGCCAACCCGAAGACAAACAGGGTCAGCCACCAGAAAAAAAAGGCCTGCGCGTCGCCAAAGCCGTTCTTAGACAAAAACAAGCAGGAAAAAAGAAACACATATACCGGCAGAAGCAAGGCCAGAATGATAGGGAGCGGTTCAACGGTTATGCGAGCTGCTTTTTTGGAATCGGTCATTTTTCCTCCTGCACACAAGGGCCGTCAGCGATTATTCCTAGGTACTCATCCGAGTACATCTTACCATTATTGCCGGGAATGAAGCACGGTCAATAGATTCTCTCGATGACGGTTCCCGTATCCCGAAGAGAATATTCCGCAACCGAGTCTTCAATGATTCGGGCGGTCTCGCTCGCCAGGGCGATCGACGGGTCCATACGGTATTCGGTCGGCTCACGTCCGTCGTTAATCATGGCCATACTGCACAGGAAAAGGCCCGGAAAAGGCGCCGTCAAGGTCATCTCCGGAGATGAGGTGGGCAGTGCGTACCGCGTGCGGGTCAGGCGCCAGGTTCTGATGTCGCTTCGGACAATCGTCGGATTCAGTTTCTGAAGATGTTTGAAGAAGGTCTTGAAGACATCTGCGTCGGACTGGGTCCACATCGGGTGGGCTGTTTGAAACGAACCGCAGAGATAAAGAATGTGCCCGCCATAGCGGCGCTCACCAACCAGATTGGTGTGCTGAATCAGCCGCTGAAAGGGAAAGTCCTCGCCGAACGGACGCGAAAAACAACCGGTGAACTGGCTTTTCATCACGAGCAGAAGGCTCATGTTTGCTTTGTAGGTGATGTCCAGAAGCGGGTCACGGAAGTCCGTGGGAAGGTCCAGATTATGTGTGATGTGCGCAAGATTCCGGCAGGATCCGGTAAAAAGAACAGTATCGGCATCCAGCACGATGGTCGTGCAGTCTGAAAGAACACAGGAAACGTGGTATTGCCGTTTGCCCTCGAAGGTCTCGTCAATATCCATGACAGTGTACCCGTAATAAATTATGCCGCCCTGATCGGTAATCTCCTGCGATAGTGCGCTGATTAGCGAGTGGAAGCCCTTTTCGGGGTATCCGAGTTTTTTTCTGCCGGCCCTGCCATACCAGTATGAGTCATACCAGGCAATGTCCTCGTGCAGACCCAGCTCTTTCAATAGTGCAATCGCGTTGCGGTCACTCTTGCGCAGGTGATGCGGAATCAGTTCGATGTATTCATGTCCGATACGAACGGACGCCAGCATTCCTCCGGGCGTCGAGTGCTGTTCGACGACCTGGACACGGAAGCCGTGCTGGGCGAGCCTTCTGGCGCAGACCAGTCCGGTCAAACCGGCTCCGATAATACAAACGGAAGGACGATTGGGCATCAATTCCCCCCCTTTCGAATTTCGGTAATCATCTTGGCTTCCAGATAGTATCTCTTTTCCTGCGCATGGCCCATCGAAAAGGTCTTGCGCGGGAAAACTCCCGTCTCCGAAACGGTTTGAAAGAATGAGTGCTTGGACACGCCCGGAAGAATGAAGCCGGTTGCATCCGGGCCGGCAAGTTTACTGACCGTGATATCTCCGTGGATGTAATCGATACGTATCGCCGGATCCCGGTCGGCCGTCTCGTCCAGGAAGGCCTGGAGCGATCCGACCGCAAGTGAATGGGGCGGAGCGGTAAGTGTCATCATATAATCGCCGGCTCCGTCGGTAACAAGAATCTCTTGAATAGGCGCTGACGAGTTAAACGAGTCATATTCGGATGCCGGGCGAAAATCAAACCCGCAGTCTATATAGAACTTCGCGGCCTTTTCTCGAAAAGCATCGACCGAAAGACCGAATGCGATGCGATGAATCGGCTCGAAATCGAGTCCGTCATCGTGGATGTTGACCGCCTCGACCAAAGAAAACCTCGCGGGATGACCCTCGCGTTCGATCGGTTCCAGCGTTTGCCGAACAGCTTCCCAATGTGCCTTGGCCGTTGCCAAAGAGTGGTTCCCGTCGCCGACGGCAAAGAGAAAACCGTCTCCGGAGCGTGCGAACAGCACCCGGAGCGCGTCTGTTATCGATTGAGCGATATCGGATGCCGCGTCGCAGAAAAAGCCTTTAACGTGACCTCCGTCCTGCATCAAGGCCGTATCATATATCGGTTCTCCCTTGGAAAGCAGCGCAAAGGCCGGCTCGATTACCGTCCTGTCGGGGTCGTCAATCAGGACCATGATATGCGGCAACTCCAGCGCCGCATCCTTGCGAATTCTTGCGCGCGGAGGAATTCTCGAAAGGACGGTACCTTCCGTCGCCCGGATGGGCTCCTTCGTTCCCGGCGTGAAGTCGTACCGCTCGAGGTCGAGTGCGAGCATCAAGCCTTTGCGGGAAGGGGTATGAGGGGTGGAACGTGTAAGAAGGATGAAACCCGGGGGAAGCTTATGCAAGCGATCTTCCATAAGATAATGGTCAATCGCCTTGTTGATTTCTGCGATTTCCTTGTCGATTTCCGCTTCGGAAAGGCTCTCCAGAAAAACCTCGGGAAGCACCATGCGCAGTGCGGAAGGCGCGTCTCCGACGATGCGGTCAACATCCGACCAGTACTCCGGCTCGGATGTAAATTGATCGCAGGCGATGACCGCCCAACGGTAAAGGTTTACGTCCCGTGCCGGCACGAGAATCTCGGGCGCCGCGACGGGAAGAGAGGGGTGAAGCAGAGAAAGCATGAAAAACCTCATATAATCATAAGGAATGTACTGCGTATTGTAACACAGAACGAGGCGCTTCTCCACGCTTGATGAGCCATTATTTTCGATTGGCGGAGGGGAATTTATATATTGGCTTACTCGGCGCGAATTCGGTCGATCCGAAAACTGAAAACCGCAAACATACAGAGGAAAAGAAGGGCACCCAGAGGAATCAACTGCAGGGTCGTGACATCGGCGATCGCGGCGACAGCAATCGGAAGCATCGTGTATCCGATATTGGCCATGCCGAGCTGATAACCGATCGCGGTCGCGGAGAAGGATCCGAAACGAAGCGGGGTATCCTGCATCACGCAGGGGAACATCGGCGCAAATCCAAGCCCGATAAGACCTAAGCCGACCGGGCAGAGGATGGTCGTCGGAAACGGCAGCATCAAGAGAACAAAGCCCAGAAGGCTAAGGATGATTCCTGTGCGAATAGCGACTCGTGTTCCGATTCTTTCGACGAAAAGGCCGAAAATCAGCCTTCCGACGGTGATGCATCCGTAATAGATCGATACCCATATGCCGGCATTCACGAGTGAAACACCTCGAGCGAAACGAAGATAGGTCGGACTCCAGAACCCGATCATCGCCTCGGCTCCGACATAGAAGAAAAATGTGAGCATGGAAGGCAGTAGGCCCTTTTTTCGAAAAATCTCGAGGAAACCTTCGCGAAAACGAACCGGAAACGATCGTTTAAGCGCCGGAAGAACGGTTGCGGGCTGTATGGCATTTACGAGAACTTCTTCCGGTGAACTCCCGGAGGATTCGGACGCAGATTTCTTATGCTCCGCTTTCTTCCACTCCGGAAGCGTAATAAGAAACAAGATCGCAAGGCTCAGCTGAATGACGGCAACGACGAAAAAACCGATATTCCATCGGCCGGTCCACAGAATCGCATAGGTCATGATCAACGGGCCGATAAAGGCGCCGATGCCCCAGCATGCGTGAAGCCAGTTCATATGACGCGATGTCAGGTTCTTCGATACAAAATGATTCAGAGAGGAATCCACTCCGCCGGCTCCGAGCCCATGCGGAATACTGAAGAGGACCATCATCGGAAAGCACCAGGAAAGCGAGAAACCGAGAATCGCACCGCCGGTCAAAATACAGCTGAACAGCACCATTTTCCCGGTGCCGATTCGCTTCAAGATATGGCCGCTCGAAAAAGAGGAAATCGTCGCGCCGATCGTTCCCAAAACGCTCATATATCCGGCCCCGGCCAGCGGCAGCGAAAATTGCTTGCGTATTTCCGGCCACGCAACACCCGTTAATCCGTCCGGCAGACCTAAACTGATATATGCCAGAAAAATTATGCATAGGAGCAAGGGAGTTATCGCTAAATATTTGACTCCGTTATTTGTCCGATTCACATTGATCCTCTTCGCGAACATACGTTCTCACCGGTTACGATTATACGGATAGTATACCTGAACGTCAATCGATTTTCTCTTTTGTTTATGAAGGATTTTCGCGTATGGACGGGTACCATGATAAAGAAAAAGAGGGTAATGAAAGTCTACAACGCCTCAGGCAAAGAGGATCGAGAAACCACCGGATGATTTGCCTCAAATTTCCCCCTTCCTGTCCCATCCCCGGGACATGCATTTCTCCTAACAAGTGATATGATGAAATAGAATAGTTATCGGCAACGATGTCCGGCCTTCTTTTCTCTCGAAAAGCTCGCCGCAACGCGTATCACTGCCCGTTGTTTTCAATGAGGTAACTTCAAATGGCCGTGCCGAAATACCACGAATTCATGAAGCCTCTCTTGGAGCGACTTGCGGACGGCCGCGAGCACAAGCCGGTAATTCCGCCCTTTTCGTTTCCTGCCGCTTGGAGCGACTCGCGGACGGCCGCGAGCACAAGCTCCGGGACCTCTACGCCGCACTGGCGCAAACCTTCCGACTGACCGAGGCCGACCGGGCCGAATATCTGCCGAGCGGCAAGCAGCCCCTCTATCGCAACCGTATCGGCTGGAGATATTAGTTATGGAAAAGGATACCAATTCAGTACTATCTGAATTGTCTAATTATTTTGCGGATAAGGACCCGATTGATATCAAAATTGAGTTATTTAGGGAACGATACGAAAAGTAATTAAAAATATGTGATTATCGCATTTGCGGAAATATTGAGGTCTCAATGGACGAGCTCGTCCGAAGAAAACAAGGTAAGGAGCAAACCAAATGAAAAGAATCCTGGCAATTTTACTGTGTATGGGACTTCTCTCGGGGCTTACGGGCTGCATAAAACTTCGTGATGATGACGAAGAAATTCGATGGGGCGCACTGACGACTCAAAACGAAGACTCTTCCCAAAACACCGATTCGGCGATTCCGACCGTTGTCCCCTCTACCTTACCCGAGACGGATCCGCTGTTTGACCCCAGCGCGCCGGCGCTCGATACTCAAATCGATCTGATCACATACGGACTGAAGTTTAATCTTCCGGCCGGCTGGACCATATCGTCTTCAGATCGATTGAGCACCTACCTTCTGAGCGCGGACCAAAACACATCGCTGACGGTGATCCACGACTTAAGCCTCTTCGATGGCGCGCCGCCGACTTTTGACGATCCGTCGGTGCTCTACGGCGATTTATTATTCTTACTCCCTACCCAATGTATTCGAGCTCCGATCAACGGGAAAACCGGCTATGCCGTTGACATGTGGCCAACCACAAAACAACAACCCGGCGGATTTGAAACCGAATCGCTTTTTTTAAACACAAAAATGTATTTGACGCTTGACATATTGGATCGAGCGTCCAAAGATCTCGATAAGCGCGAAGCACAGTCCGTTTTTATCGGCGGTATTCTTCAGGGAAAATACAGTGTGTTGTTTATCTTTTCGCAAAGCGAAACAAATACTGCGGATTTAATGCCTTTGGCCGAGGCAGTCTATAAAACCTGTTCTTTCTATACTCCGTATTTTGATCCGTTGTCCGAAGATCAAAAGGAAATATTTTCCAATGATTCCATCCCCTTTTCGTTTCCCTTCCCGAAAGGCTTTACCGTTGAGGAGGCGTTTGGCGGGTATCACCTGACCGACCGAACCCTGACGCCGGAGAGCCCGTACTATGACGTGTCCATCTCGGTATGGTACACGTATACCGACAGCGACACGGATTACGGGCGTCTTTCGGCCTATCTTTTAGATCGGTTCCCGATCGCGTGCTATGGCGTCGACCAAATGAACGATGTCCCGGTCGATGATTTTGAGTACAACCTCATGGAACAAACGCGCGGACTCGACGGCCGATACGAGGAAGCGTTTAATATCCCCGCAGGAACCAAGCTTGCAAACCGATTCGGGTATAGTTATATTTTTTCATTTACGGATTACCGTGATCGATATGACGTTCCCGATACTGGAAACGTACGCGGAACCCTTCTGGCCATCACGACGAACAACAAAACCTACCTGATCACCATTAACGCCCCGTATTTGACCCGGGAAATACGAGAGGGTCTTATTAACCAGATCTTAAGCGAAATCCGCTATACGGAGTAAGCATGGAACAACAATACGTAAACATACACTCGGGGGACAAAATCTCCCAGAAAGAATATCGGGTTCGGATGATGTCGTATTTTGAGGAAAAAACGACGGAATCGGAGCGTGCGGAACTTTATGATATGTACGGAGCGCGGTGCATGGAGTTTTGGCTCATGACGCACCCGCATCCGGACTATAAAAAATGCTCCGCCGAACAGGTAACTGCTTCAAATCCTGTCGAAGAACCTGTTTCGACATCGGCTCCGGTCCAATCTCCGACGCGCTTTCCATAAGGGGCAAGCAGTATCGGCTCAGCTCGCAATGGTTCGAGGTCCCGGCAAATAATGACCGACCGTTTTTGTTGGCGTGGCTCAATAGGCACACGGAGTTAAATGTGGATTCAATATCGAACGAGGTGTGACATGGAAACTAATGCAATAGCGGTGCTTGATATTATTTTTATCAAGAGATGATTTCGAAAGCTCCGGTAGGATAAAGATAATCCTTGTCAGACTCATCAACGATGCGATGCCATGACTTTTCAACCGATTAGATTGCTCGGCCTCTTGGGAAACAACATCGCTGTTCCATTTAAAATAGCCAATAGCAACATGCTGATCTGACGCTTCTCTATTATGGTAACGTTCAAATGTATCCTGAAAAGCCGAGTTTCATCATTATTCTTCTGAAGAGGATATGTGAGTTGCTTTTGCGTTCTTTGTTCGAACCTGCTACTACGATTGTTCCGCAACGGTCTGTGGGGGCGTCGAGCGGACTTCATAGTCCGTCAGGGAGAGGCGGGAGAGGCGATCGCCCTGAGCCAGACCCATGGACAAATAGGCGACACAAAGTTGGTTCAGACTAGTTTCTTCATCGACAGCCTGAAGCGACAATGCCTTGTGTAAAAACTTGGGAAGCCGAATATTGAACTTTCCGCTATAGGAATTCAAGTCGATCTCGCTGGGAACCGGAACCGCGCCGCCCATTTTCTTCGCCGCTTCGATCCAAAGACCTTTATTGAGTTCCGCTTCGGCAATGGCTTCTTCCGCGGTATCGCCGACACCCATACAGCCGGGCAAATCAAAATACTCCGCAATCCACTCAATCACGTCTCCGCTCTCATCTGTGTAGAGTAGCATCGGATAATTCTTTCCCATATTGCTCACCCCATTTCTGTCAGACAACGAATCTTTTCTATTGTTTCAATTGCCTTTCTAATATAACTTCGCTTCATACATTTCGCTTCGCCATGCGGCCTCGCAAAAACGATCAAATAAGAACGATTACCGATCTTGCATCCATAAACGTAATGGCCGGACCGGTTTGTTTGCTCCGTAAAACCGTTGTGCCTAAGAAAACGAATAAACTCATCGAAAGTAACATCGCTCGGAGGTTGAAGATTATCAAACAATGCGGGTTGTTATTGCCCCGGTTTTCGACAATCAATGCAAAAACTGTGCAAGAACATTCACAAGGCATCCCCAAAATGACGATCAAAATAAGTGTGTATCCGGCCGACCGACCGCGAGGGGATTAACCGAACACGTTTTTGAACTCATAAGTACTTCCCCAAGGCAAACCCAAAACATCCCAATAGATCCATGCGATGATCAAGACAAGGAAGAGGATCGCGGCAATCAGAACCACGACGGTAATTTTTCCGGCCGTTTTCCACTTTATTGCAGAGAGGTACGCGGCATCCAGTACACCCAACACGGGAATGAATTGGGCGATGCCGTGAAGGACTGCGGCGACAGGGTGAAGTTTCTTTTCGAGAAGGCTCAGGCGAACGGCCCGAATACCGTAGAAAGCGCTGGGAAGCATAAAGAGTAGGGGCGCAGCGAAAAGGTATATGACCCCAAACCGGTAGAAATCCACCAGGCCGGCAAACCCGATAGCAAAAAGAGCAATCGGGGTCAGACAAGCGTGCAAGATGAAGAACGGAATCATTCCATACCGGACGACCAGCATCGCACGGACGCAGCGAAGGGGATCCTCTTCCCCCCGGATGCGAAAAGAGCGGACGATATTGCCGATCAGGATCACGAGCGAAGAGGCGACCAAAATCATCGTCATCACCCACAAGGGCAAACCGGGTCCCTGTGTACTCTGCAAATCAAGGATCCATAAGCCCAGCGAAAAGAATAACACAGGGCCGAGCACCGTCGAAAAAACCACGTAACAGACCGGCCACAGCCAGAAAAAAATCGCTGCCCTCCTCAGCTTCCGCGTCTCCGGCGTCTCCGGCATCTTCAGTGGCGGCGGTCGATCCCAAAACGAATCGGTCACGGAATGGGTATCTTGTTCCATACTTTTCTCCTCAAGCGGGCGGCGGTCAATCATTATCACCCCAAGCGGGCGGCGGTCAATTTCTGATCCATACGCCACGCCAAGTGTACTACATAACATAATACAATTAGCAAACATGAAAGTCAACTCTACGAGCGCGCCGGAGCCGCTTCATGCCGGACAGCACCATTACTGGAATTGTCACTTATATTGACTTGCTTTGCAAAACTAAAAGCTTGTTTGCAAAGCAAGTAGTCAAGAGAAAATAGCGTTTAGTTTTTCATTTAAAGGATGATTTACCGTTTCAACTGTACGATTAATGGTACACTGTTTTCAGTAGAGTAATGAATATAACGATGCGACAAATGGTTGGAACGGAGGTATGTATGCCGGGTCGAGAGCATTCAAGATCCAAGCTTCTTCATATTCTTATGCTTCTTTACGAACGTGCGGACGACGAGCGTGGCATTACTCTGGCTCAGATTCTCGCGCATCTTGAATCGCAGGGGATTACCGCAGAGCGCAAATCCATCTACCGCGACCTTCGGACATTGACGGAATGCGGTATTGAGATTGAAAAGAACAGCCAGAAGCCGGTCGAGTATTGCCTGATGAACCGGCCCTTTGACATCGCCGAGCTCCGTCTGTTGGCGGATGCCGTTCAATCCGCTAATTTTATATCCGAGACGATGACCGATCACCTCTTGCGTAAGATTGAGAAGCTGACCAGTACGCGCAGTGCGGGCATTCTCAAGCGACAGGTTCATTTTGCAGGGCGCGTCAAGACTTTGAACGAGCATGTCCATTATGCAACCGCGACCATTCAGGAGGCAATCCACGAGGGGCTTCGGATTCATTTCAAGTATATCGATTACGACCTGTCCAAGGGTATACAGCCGCGCCGCGGAGGATCTGCATACGAGGTCAGCCCGTATGCCCTGGTCTGGAATGACGACAACTATTATTTGATTGGTTTTTATGAGCGTCGTTCTCAGACCAGCGTTTTTCGAGTGGACCGTATGAAGACGGTGGATAAGACCGATATCCCTTCGGCTCCGACACCTCCCGGCTTCAGCTTGTCGGACTTCATTGAGACCAAGTTCGGGATGTTCGGAGGCGAAAGAGTCAGTCTGGATTTACGCTTCACGAATGATCTCATTAACCCGGTCCTGGACCGCTTCGGGATGAAGACACCGATCATCCGCGACGGAGACGACCGGTTCATTGCCCATGTTGAAGCCTCGATCAGCCCGGTGTTCTACTCGTGGCTCTTCCAGTTTGGAAACCGGGCACAGATTATTAAGCCGAAGCGGATTTCAAAGGATTATGCGGATTACCTTTCCGACACATTGGAAAGCATGAGAAGCCTCGCGGAATAATCGTCCCGTCCCCGTCTTATTGCTCATTTTGCCCGATTCATGTACAATCAAGTACTGGCGGAATTGCCATGCCCGAAGACTTCGGCAGGCCTTTCCCGTACAATGATCCGTGGATCGGAGCCGCTTATGAAACCGCTTGGACTTAATGATATTCGAGAGAAATATTTGTCGTTTTTCGAGGGGAAGGGACATCTTCGATTGCCTTCTTTTCCGCTCGTTCCTATAAACGACCCGTCGATACTGTTGATTAACGCGGGGATGACCCCGCTGAAGGCTTATTTTACGGGAGCGCAGACCCCGCCGTCGCTTCGCATCACGACCTGTCAGAAGTGCATCCGAACGCCGGATATAGAGCACGTGGGGCAGACTTCGCGCCACGGGACATATTTTGAGATGCTCGGGAATTTCTCGTTCGGCGATTACTTTAAGAAGGAAGCGATCCCGTGGGCATGGGAACTCTGTACACAGGTCATGGAGATGCCTCCGGAGAAGCTCTATCCGTCCGTTTTCGAGGAGGATGACGAGGCCTTCGCAATCTGGCGCGATGACGTCGGTATTCCGGAGGAACGGATCATACGGCTGGGTAAAGAGGACAATTTCTGGGAGCACGGCACCGGCCCGTGCGGGCCTTGTTCGGAAATTTATTTTGACCGAGGCGCGGAGAAAGGCTGCGGGTCGCCGGATTGTAAGCCGGGCTGCTCGTGTGACCGTTTTGTTGAGATTTGGAACCTTGTTTTCACTCAGTTCAATAAAGAAGAGGACGGAACCTACACGCCTCTTGCGAAGAAGAATATTGATACCGGCGGCGGGCTGGAACGTTGGGCATGCGTCATGCAGGATGTCGATAACCTTTTCGAGGTCGATACGATTCGAAGCATACTGGATACCGTTTGTATGAAGGTCGGCGTTCTGTACGGAGCGGATTACAAGACCGATGTCGCCATTCGCGTGATTACCGACCATGCGCGCTCGTCGACGATGATGATTTCGGACGGCGTGTTGCCCTCGAATGAGGGACGCGGTTATGTGTTGCGCAGATTGATGCGGCGCGCATCCCGGTTCGGACGGATTCTTGGCATCGAGACTCTGTTTCTATGCGATATCGCCGAGGCGGTCATCGCCCAGAACAAGGACGCATATCCGGCACTTCTGGAGAAGCGCTCGTATATTTTGACGGTAATCAGAAACGAAGAGGAAGCGTTCAACCGGACGATTGAGCAGGGCTCTTCGATATTAAAGGAAATGGTGGATGAGGCAAAGAGCACCGGGGCATCCGTGTTAAGCGGAGAGCAGGTTTTCCGTCTGCACGACACCTACGGTTTCCCCTTAGATCTCACGCGGGAAATCGCGATCGACGCCGGGCTTACCGTAGACGAGCAGGGCTTTCATGACTCCATGCAGAAGCAGAAAGAGACCGCACGGGCCGCGACAAAAGCGAAGGCCGATACGGCATGGGGCGGCAAGATGCTTCCTGAGGAATATATTAAGGATACCCGTGCGACCGGGTTTGTCGGCTTCGAGCACCTCGAGTCGAAGAGTGTTCTTCGTTATCTCCTTAAAGAAGACGAGGAGGGTGCATTGCAGATGGTGCCGGAGGCATTCGATGGCGACCGGATTCTGGCCGTATTCGATTCCACGCCCTTTTACGCGACTTCGGGAGGACAGACGACCGATACGGGAACCGCGCAATCCGATAGCGGAAGCCTCGAGATATTGTCCGTCGATAAGGATGATTCAGGGAAATTCATGCATTCGGCGCGGGTCATTTCCGGAACGGTTTCCGTCGGGCAGGTGCTGAGCTTGAACGTTGATCGGGAAAGACGGCTGTCGACCGCCAGAAACCACACGTCTACACACCTACTGCAGAAGGCGCTTCGCAATGTTCTCGGGGATCATGTCGAACAATCCGGTTCGATGGTGTCCGCAGACCGCCTTCGCTTTGACTTTACCCATTTCCGGCCGATGACCGAGGAGGAAATCGACCGGGTCGAGAAGATGATGAACGATGCGATTCTGGAGGCGATGCCGGTTACGACCCGCGTCATGAGCCAGAAGCAGGCCCGGGAAATCGGCGCGATGGCTCTTTTCGGCGAAAAGTATTCCGACACGGTTCGCGTTATTACCGTCGGGGACGAAGGCGCGGCGTATTCCACTGAGCTTTGCGGAGGCACGCACCTTAGTAACACCGCGCAGGCGTCCCAGATTCGCATCCTTTCCGAGGCGGGCATCGCTTCGGGTGTAAGGCGAATCGAGGCGGTTACCGGAAGGGCGGCATATCTTCTTGCCAAAGAGGACGGTCGCATTCTTCTGGAATGCTGCGACACGTTTAAGACAGGTAAGGACCAGGTGGCTCGAAAGATTAAAAGTGTTCTCGACGAGGTCAAGTCGCTGGAGAAGCAGATGGACCAGATTCGCGCGCAGAACGCGTGTGACGCAGCCGGAGAGCTGGCGGAGAAGGCGGAAATCGTTGAAGGAGTCTCGGTCGTCATCGCGGAGGTGTCCGCGGAGGGACCCGATGAATTAAGAGAGACCTCGGACCGGATTCGTGACCGGCTCCCTTGCGGGGTCGTCGTATTGGCCGCCAAGAACGGCGACAAGCTATTCTTTTCCGCCATGGCATCGGAAAGCGCCGTGAAGAAAGGCGCTCACGCCGGAGAAATCATTCGAGCGGCCGCCAAGGCTGCCGGGGGCGGGGGCGGAGGACGTCCGGACATGGCTCAAGCCGGAGGACGCAATGTCGAATTGCTCCCGGATGCTCTGAAGGCCGCTCGAGAGGCCATTGCCGGGCAGCTGAGCCGCAAATAGCCGGCCCGGAGAAAGGAGTCGAACATGTGTATTTTTTGCAGGATTGCCAATAAGGAAATCCCGTCCAGCGTCGTGTACGAGGATGATGACGTGATTTGCTTTAACGACATTCACCCGGCCGCGCCGGTTCACGTGCTGATTGTGCCCAAGAAACACTATGACGATGTTCTTGAGCTTTCGGAATCCGAGGAGGGCATGAAGACTCTGGAGGCAATTTTTCGAGCGGTCGGAAAGGTTTCCGGGATCACCGGAACGCAAGAAGGATTTCGCCTGATCAATAACTGCCGCGAAAAAGGCGGTCAGACCGTGATGCACGTTCACTTTCATCTGCTGGGGGGAACGACATTCAGCGAGAAAATCGTCTGAAGAGAACCGCGTTCCACCTGTTAGGGGGAACGACATTCAGCGAAAAAATCATCCAGGGAGATCCACAGACGTGTCGATATCGTATAAATGTCCCAACTGTGCCGCAAATCTTCTGTTTGATCCGGACGCACGCAGAATGGTCTGCAATTACTGCGGAGCAAAGATTCTGCCGGAAGACATCGTCGGACCGAAAAATAGCCATGCCGAGACGACCCGTGAGGAGTGGGGGGATGAGACCGAGATTTATTCCTGCGGCAGCTGCGGCGCGGAGGTTATCGTCGGAAAAGATCTCTCGACCACGTTTTGCGCTTTCTGCGGTTCTCCGGCGATCATTTCCTCGCATTATACCGGGGGCACCAAGCCGGTGACGATCATTCCATTCAATTACGGGCGTAATGAAGCGGAGAAGGAATTTAGGAAGTGGTGCGCCGGGAAGATTTTCCTGCCCGGTACATTCAAGTCACGCGCTTCGATCGAGAAACTCACCCCGATGTATGTGCCGTTTTGGCTCTTTGGTCATCCTGTTGACATCAATATGGTGATCAGCAAGTACACGGTTCGCGACGTGCCGGGTACCGGCAGTGAGCCGGACGCTCAGCAAATGGGGATCATCGAGTGCAGAAAACGCGGGGATCTCATCTGGGAAAAAGTACCGATCGTCGCCTCAAAGGATATGGACGACATGGCAATCGAGATGATCGAGCCCTTCAATTATTCACAGGCCAAGCCGTTTGACATGAAATATATGGCGGGATTTTTCGCTCAGCGGTGCGCGTATTCCGATAAGGAGCTCATCGGAAAAATCAGGGAGCGAATCAAATGCTATGCGAAGGACGCTGCGATGGAGTCCTTTAACGACGAGAGTATTCCGGTCAAGGTGGATGATTACAGCATTTATCCGATACCGGACGCGGAATTTGCTTTGCTTCCGGTATGGTTTCTTACCTATAACCACGGGAAGAGAAAATATGTATTTTTACTGAACGGCCAGACCGGATCGGTCGCGGGAGAAATTCCGGTATCCCCTGTCCGGGTCGGGTTGTTTGCTTTGGGCTTGGCTGCCGTTATTCTTCCGGCACTCTATTTTCTGGGAGGGCTTCTGCTGTGAGAAGAGCCCGAAGAAAGCGCAATTTACTGAAGTATAAGTTTTTGTATTTCCAGACGGCAGTCTTTATCTTCATGATCCTTTTGTATGTTATTGCGAATGCACCGGATCTGCTCTTCTTAATTCGAGACGCCAAGTTACTCCCCCTGTTGAGGACTTTTATCGGAATTGTCGTCGCTTATGCGGCCGGTCCGTTGATCGTGATCTATCTCGTTCGGAAGGCAATGATAGAGCACAAGGGCATTACCGGGGTCAACTGGCGCACGTATCTGAATGACTCCCTCTATAATGATTTTTGCGCGCAGCCGTCCGACATCGATCCGGATGATATCAATTACTGGAAAACGCAGGAGATCATCGCGCGCAAGAGAGCGGAACAAGGCGGCGGCTTGGAATATGTCACAAACAGAAAAGCGCTTGACCCCGAAACCGTTTACTCGACAATGGACGGGACGGCAGGACCCGAAAGTCAAGCCGACAGCGTGCCGGAGGGAGATCTGCTCGAAGGGCTGCCCGAATTTGACCCGAACCAAGCGACTGAGGATTGGCTTGGATTCGTTCAAGACCCGAACCAAGCGACTGAGGATTGGCTTGGATTCGTTCAAGACCCGAACGGACCGAATCCGTTTCAGCGCGGGTAGGTGTCCGAATTTTTGCGGAGGACAACGCGAGCCCTCATCGATTTGTTTTTCGACAATCATCGCAACCCTCTAAGCCGGTGAATCTGCCGGCTTTTCTATTTACAGTCAGCAGTAAGGGAGCAGATAATGAATGAAAAAACCCTCTTGCATTTCGATTATTACGAGATATAATGAATGTATAGGGTTTTTGCATGGAGGAATTAAAATGAAATCCAGATTACTGACCGCACCGGTCGCAATACTTCTGGTCCTGACGATTGTTTTGTCTTCGTGTGCACTGAAAGTCAAATCGATTCGGAAACCGTCAGAAACGACGGAAACGAGCGAAATTGCATCGGCTGCGGAACCGACCGCAACCCCGACTCCGACCGCTCGGCCGACCGCTAAACCAACTGCTAAGCCGACAACTAAACCAACACCGAAGCCGACAACGATACCGACACCGAAGCCCACCGCAATACCAACACCGACTCCGGATCCGCTTGAAGACTATTCTCAGCAAGATTTGATTTTGACACAAGCTATGACAGCGACTCATTCGAAGGGGGATAAGATTCGGATTCCTGCAGGGGAAATTATCAAAGTTTACTCCGTGGATTACGATTCAATCGACGCCAGGAGCCGTTACTTCTCGTATAACTACGGAGAAATCTTCTTTAGTTTGTCCATTAGTAAATATGGAACTTTGCTTATCTCCGGTATTCCGGCATATGAACTGCTTTGTTCGGTTGAAACAGCAATTTCTGCTCCCCGTCGAGAAGTAAGTCTCAAGACCCGGGTGCAACTCAAAGATGTATCAACGGCCGACAGGGTAGTTTTCCACATCGATTGGGATCGGGATGGTGTTGAGGACGAGGTGTGCTTTGAACCGACAGGCAGAAGTGATGCGAAGATATATTTCCAAAGCGGTGCGGACGACAGTATTGCGTATCTTCCATTTAACATTCAGGCGGAATATGATTACGAATATTATAGTGAACGATGGTCGGATGACGGATACTATTCGGAGAACGAGGAGGATAAGAAATGGTTGGAGGTATATGGCTACTCCACATATCCTCAGGAAAATGAGTACACGATCTTCTTATATCAGAACTCCCTTGACGAGTATGTCATCATGATCGGAAAAGATCTTTCAACCATGCTCGCGGCAGACTATATTCCGGCGACCTGTTTCATTCAATACGAGCCGGTTCTTGGATTCTCGGTCCGGAAAGTCATCGGTAATTTCGAATATGATAACGGAGGATTTTTTAAAGACGGCTACAGCCATATCCTCGGAGACACATGGACGACCAGGAATGCCGTGAAGCTTTTCGACGATTATTCATACGAATTTACTTCGGACACGGAATTCTATGCGGCCGGTCATCGAAAATACACCTATTCCCTTCAGTCCGTTAACGTTGAAACAGAGAGATCAACCGGTTATCGGTCGCAAATTCTTCCGGCCGGTTCGGTCATTTTTCCGGTAAAAACGGTTCTGGATACTAGCGGCAAAGGGTATCTTTACGTTAAGCTTTACGACGGACGAACCGCACGGATGAAAGTCGAATACGATGCTGAAAATGAAGCCGGAATAATCGACGGCAAGCCGCAGGATGAAGTATTTGTCTGCTACTATATTTTTATCTATCAAGGGTGCTGAAGTTCATGAATCCGATTAAAGTCTTACATTGTGGGAGTAATTCGATTGAGTAGTGTATGCTGGGGTTATGGTAATCATTGCTTCTTCATGATTGGAGGATTTAGATGAGGTCCCTAGCGCTTATTAAAATGCTCGCAATGACCCTTGTGCTGGTTATACTGGGATCTGCGTGTGCCCTCAACGTGAAGTCGAATCGCAGACCATCGGAAACGACGGAAACGAGCGAAGGAATAACGACTTCCGAACCGACCGTAACACCAACTCCAGGACCGACAGTTAGGCCGACCCCCAAGCCGACTCCGACCCGGAAACCGACTCCTACATCGACGCCGACTCCAACGGTTGGGCCGTCTCCGACGCCGACACCGAAGCCGCTTTGGGGATATCAAGAACAGGTTGCTTTTATCATGCAAGACGTAGTTGCAAGAGACACTCAGGGCAAGGCTGCATCATTAAAACCCGGCCAGATAATCTGGATTTACAGTCTTGAAAGCGAAATCATCGAAGAAACAAGTCGGTTCTTCTTGCCGGATTCCGAAGAAATCACAAGCGAAATACCAATCAAAAGCAAGACGCCTTCCAAGGAATTGTTTTTCAATGTTACGAGGAATCGGTTTGGCGTGACATGTTTGTCCGATATTCCGGAGCACGACCTTTTTGGAAACGATGAAACCGTGCACTCGAATCGAAAAACTGTGGTTGAAGTAGCGCCATGGGAACAGGTTGAAAGACTATCAGAAAGTGTTCGATACGTCATGCACATCGACTGGGATCGTGACGGAACAGAGGATGAACTTTACTTTGAGTTAACGGGCAGAAGGAACAACGGGGCAGTACTTCTCTATTTCCGAAGTGGAGCGGACGATAATTCAGTCAAGATGGAAATGTGGGCGATGGCTGAAACAATGTTGCTTGCTCAAATACCAAACGGTGATTACGTGGTAATCGTTGGTGAAGACATAACATCGATATCTGTGGACTCCGAGCCGGAGAGATCAAGCATCTTTTCTTATGATTCCAGCCGGGGATTTCTGGTTACAGGAATACAGAAAGTCTTCGAATACACTGACGAGATATTGTTTGTATCTGATACCAGCTACTTTTTTGCCGGAAATATGACAACGAAATCAGCTGCTCGCATCAATGATGATCTATCCGTGGATATTCTATCCGGAACGAACTATTACGTGGAGAGTGGGTTTAGACAGTCACTCCAAAAGGTCAATATCGAAATCGAAGGGTCGTCCGGTTACACTCCGTCGGTGCTTCCGGAGGGATCAATCATAATCCCCGAAAAGGAAGTTCTCAATTCCACCGGCAAAGGGTATTTGTATGTGCGGCTTGCGGACGGAAGGCAGGCACGTATTCGAGCAGAATACAGATTCGATTCGGAAGGAAGCGTTGCGATTCTGGACGGGAAACGGGACTCCGAGGTTTTCCTATATTATATTGGAGGCTGAGATAAATGAATCAGATCATCAATAAACAGTTGAATAGCAAAGGCAAGATGATAGGGAAAAAGTTTTTTATCATAGTTTTTGCTTTGATAGCCGTTCTGGCGATTCTGGGAGCCTCATGTTCTTTAAAAGTGAAATCAATCAGAAGATCGACAGAAACGACTGAGATGAGCAGTTCGGTTTCAACTTTAGAAT
>CAYGIB010000014.1:0-10709 GCA_964349735.1 uncultured Oscillospiraceae bacterium
ATCATAATTGGACGGACGACTGAATCTGCAGTTTGAATGTTGATTCGGTCGTGGAGAAAGATAGCCGGGTAAATCCCGGTTTTTTTTTACAAAAATTAAAACTGCTTGACATAAAAGTACGGCAACCGTACAATACGAGTAACGTACTAAATAACGACGGTCGAAGCGAAGCAAACAGAGGGTTTGGGAGCGAATGAAAGAACGTCGAGAGAAAATGCGGGAACTGTCTTCGCTGTGGAACGGAGTCATGAACCGTTATCGCGCGCTCTCCGACCGGATAACCGGAAGACACATTCAGTCCTTTTCGGAGACGGAGATTTCAATTATTAAAATCATCGACCGAAACGACCGAACGGTCGTCGGCGATATCACCAAGTCGTTGACTTTACCCAAAAGCACGGTAACCGGACTCATTGCAAGACTGGAGCGTAAAGAATTCATCCGAAGGATGATTTATCCCGACGATTTAAGGTCCTTTGCGCTGGAGTTGACCGAGCAAGGCAAGCGAACCATTCGTGAATACGAGAAGGCTGAGGAAGAAATCTTAGAAAAACTGCTCGAACCGCTGAGCGACAAAGAGAGCGGAGCGTTAATTGTGTTATTGAGAAGCATGGTATCGCAAAGGAGGGTGTGAGAATGGATTCAATGGAAAAACGCCTGAAAACCGCACTGATTACCGGAGCATTGTCCGGATTAGGGCCGGCGTATACCGAGTATTTCGCTACGCTCGGTTATGCGCTGATTGTGACGGGTAAGGAGAAAAAAAGCATCCGAATCTTTGCCGAGGATATCGAAAAAAATCATCACGTCTCAGTCATGGGGCTTGCGGTCGATCTGTCGGACCGAAAAGGTCTTACCGTCCTGCAGCGACAGATTGACTTCGTTTGCTTGGATGCGCTGGTAAACAATGCCGCCGATGAGGACTGGGGAGCGGACGGGTGGGCAGACTCCTCGGAAACAAAGCGCTTAACGGCGCTTCAGATGAACACGGCGGTTTCACTGACCCTGTCTGTTTTGCGAAGAATGATTAATCGGAACGACGGAGTGATCATAAATGTTTCTCCCGACGGAGGGTACCGCTCCGCCGCCGGAACCCGTATGCAAATCTCCTCAAAAATCTTCATCCGACAATTTACCGAGGGCTTGAGCGCTCAACTGACCGATACCGGAATCAGGGTGCAGGCGGTCTGCCCGGGGACAATCGGACCGATCATCGCGATGATGGGTGTACGACCGGATAAGAGGATTCATGCCAAAGGGATCATTACCGGCTCGGAGCCCAGAGAAATCGTCGAAACAGCCATGCGCGAATTGGAACAGGGGAGAATCCTCTATTCGTACACTTCGCGACACAGCCTGTTTTCGAAAAGAAGCGAGTATTTCGCCGGATAAACATGCGCTTATATCGGATTATTTCGTATCGGTCGTTGCCGTATTCTCAGCCACGGCTTCTTCTGCAGGGGATTCTAATTCTTCGGATACAATCTCCGGCTCGGGAACGCCTATTTGGCGTAATTCTCTTATATGAGCGTATGTCTCGTCTTCGGCGGAGAGAATACGTACGTCCTTCGGTAAATGAATGTCACTCGTTGTGATGAAATCATTCAGCTCCTTGCCGGTGACATCAACGAGGATGGACTCGGGCATGGAAGCCGCCTTGCCGGAAACTTCGACATGCTCCTTCAATACTTGCAGCATAAGGAATCTGTTTTCAAGGTCATCTCGACCGCTAAAGACAACCGGGACGATCATTTTGATTTCCTGATCCTGCTCAACGAGGTGAAAGGTAACGTGTATGATGCTCTTATCCAAGGGGTCTTTCTGAATCTCCTTGAGAATGCCGAAGTGTTTATCCTTATTGAGCTCGATCCAGACCTTGGCATTACTGCCATGCTTGGCCAGAATACGGATAAATGCAGATTTTTCAAATTGCACCGACGTGGACTTTGTTCCGGGTCCGTGAAGGACACCCGGTATGAAGCCGGCTGCTCGAGCCTGTTTCGGACTTCCGTTACGTAAATCGGTCTTGAGTACGGTTTGTTTCATTTGAAATTCTCCTTATTTGCCCGCCCCATTAACCTGCGAGCCCTTGTATCCTCGATCCATAAACGAATCGACTGCTCCAATATATAATTGACATTAAGTCTATTGTACCACTCCTTAGCCTGTTCGCCTGCTTTTCTGTCAAAAGCCCTTAACAAAAAGCGGATGCAAGCCCTTATTTCAAAGCTTTGAATGACATAATGGCTCGATGAAGATCATAAATAGCGACCTCGCCGGTATTCATCGAATATGAAATAGCGTGAGCGGGTCGTGTCGCTTTTCGAAAAGAATAGTGAGCGAATTATGTTTCCCTTCTTCGAAAAGGCAAAAAACGGTAAGAAAAGGGCGCTAACGTGTCCTTGTATTGAATTCGCGTGCAGGTTATTCTGTTCGTACCGGAGAAAACCCGGTATGGCGAACAGGAGGTAAAAAATATGGGTATGACGATGACACAGAAAATTCTGGCTTCCCATGCCGGACCGGACCCCGTGGTTCCCGGGCAATTGATTGAGGCGAAGCTGGATCTGGTTCTCGGCAACGACGTGACCACGCCTCCGGCGATTGACGTTTTTGCGAAGACCTGCGCTTGCGGCGTATTCGACCGCGAAAAGGTTGTGCTGGTTCCGGATCATTTTACGCCCAATAAGGATATCAAGTCGGCGGAGCACTGCAAAAAGATGCGAGAATTCGCCGGTAAGCACGACATTGAAAATTACTACGAGATCGGCGATCCGCAGATGGGTGTCGAGCACGTTATCTTGCCGGAGAACGGTCTGGTTGCGCCGGGAGATTTGATTATCGGCGCTGACTCGCATACTTGCACATACGGGGCGCTCGGCGCATTTGCAACCGGTGTCGGATCGACCGATCTGGCATGCGCAATGGCGACGGGGCAAACCTGGTTTCGCGTGCCGGAGGCTATCTCCTTCGTATTGAACGGCTCGCTTCAGCCCGGTGTTACCGGAAAAGATTTGATTCTTCACATCATCGGAATGATCGGCGTCGACGGTGCCCTGTATCAGTCGATGGAGTTTTCCGGAGCGGGCATCGCGACGCTGTCCATGGCCGATCGCCTGACAATATGCAACATGGCAATCGAAGCCGGCGGAAAGAACGGCATCTTCCCCGTAGACGATAAGACCATCGAGTACATCAAGAAATATGCACCGAAACGTTACGCCGAAGGAAAGTATGCAGTCTTTGCCGCGGACTATGACGCAGAATTTGCCCGGACGATTGAGATTGATCTCGCCACGGTTCCTCTGACGGTTTCATTCCCGCATCTGCCGGATAACACTCGCGTAATGGGTACCTTTGACGAGGTGAAAATCGATCAGGTCGTCATCGGCTCGTGCACCAACGGGCGCCTGGAGGATCTCCGTGTGGCCGCCGACCTGTTTCGGGACCGAAAGGTGAAGAAAGGCCTGCGCTGCATTATCCTTCCCGGATCTCAGAGAGTTTGGAAAGAGGCGCTTAAGGAAGGCCTGCTGGAAGTTTTCGCCGAAGCGAACTGTGTGGTGTCGGCACCTACATGCGGACCATGCCTGGGCGGACACATGGGCATACTTGCCGAAGGCGAGCGCTGCGTATCGACCACCAATCGTAATTTTGTCGGACGCATGGGGCATCCGAAGTCCGAAGTCTATCTGTCGGGCGTCCCGGTTGCTGTCGCTTCTGCCGTGCTGGGCCGCATTGCCGCACCGAGTGAACTCGGTACTGCGGAAAAGGAGGGATAATATTATGACTGCCAAAGGTAAAGTTTTTAAATACGGAGCAAACGTCGATACCGACGTAATTATTCCCGCGAGGTATCTGAACACCTCGGATCCGATTGAACTGGCGGCGCATTGTATGGAAGACATCGACGCGACCTTTGTAAGTCGCGTTCAGCCGGGAGACATCATCATCGGCGGAGCGAATTTCGGATGCGGTTCTTCCCGTGAGCACGCGCCGGTCGCAATTAAGGCGAGCGGAATCTCTTGCGTCATCGCCCCGTCGTTTGCCCGCATATTCTATCGGAACGCGATCAACATGGGCCTCGCGATTATGGAATCTGCGGAGGCATCCGAGGGCATCCGTGACGGAGATATCGTGGAGGTGGATTTTTCTACCGGAGTGATCCGTGATGAAACGACCGGAAAGGATTTTACAGCCAAGCCATTCCCGGATTTTATACGGAAAATCATCGAGTCCGACGGACTGGTCGGTTATATTTCGGGAAAGAAACCGGAGTGCAAATAAGCCTTTTGCCTCAATTAGTGTTGCATTCACAGTAAAAATGCGAATATAATGTCAGTTAAATCGCTTTTGCGAGAGTAGAAGCGATTGGGAGGAAATAATGGGAACTTTCAAAATTGCGGTCATTCCGGGCGACGGAATCGGAACAGAGGTTACGGAGTCGGCATGTCAGGTGCTGGACGCCGTCGCAGAGCGCTTCGGCCACACATTTAAATACAAGACCCTTCTGGCCGGAGGCTGTGCGATTGACGCATACGGTGTCGCGTTGCCCCCCGAGACTCTGGAGGAGTGCAAGAAGAGCGACTCGGTGTTGCTCGGAGCGGTTGGCGGACCCAAGTGGGACGACCTTCCCGGTCAGGAGCGACCGGAGCGCGCGCTTTTGGACCTGCGCGGAGGCCTGGAGCTTTACGCGAATTTACGTCCCGCGATTTTGTATCGCCAGTTGGCGTCAGCCAGCCCGCTTAAGGAAGAGAACTTGAAGAACGGAATTGACATCATGATCGTCCGTGAACTGACCGGTGGCCTTTATTTCGGCGACCGCGGCAGAAGACCCGGCGGGAAAATGCCGGACGGCTCCCCGAAGGGTGTGGAGGCCTACGATACCGAGGCATACAGCGAAGCTGAAATCGAGCGGATTGTACGTGTGGGATTTGAGCTTGCTATGGGTAGGAAGAAGAAGTTAACGAGCGTTGATAAGGCGAACATTCTTGAGAGCTCAAGGCTCTGGAGAGAAGTGAACGAGCGCGTCGCCAAGGAATACCCCGAGGTGGAATATGAGTATTATTATGTGGACAATGCTTCCATGCAATTGGTGCGTCGCCCCGGTGATTTCGACGTCCTCGTGACGACGAATATGTTCGGAGATATATTATCGGATGAAGCGGGGATGATTACCGGATCCATCGGTATGCTTCCCTCCGCATCGCTCGGAAAACCGGGGACACCGGGTATGTATGAACCCGTCCATGGCTCCGCACCGGATATTGCCGGCCAGGATAAGGCCAATCCCTGCGCGGCAATTCTTTCCGCCGCAATGATGCTTCGCTGGTCCTTCGGCCTGACTCAAGAGGCGGAATGCATCGAAAAGGCAATCGAGACCGCGTTGGGAAATGGCTACCGGACACCGGATATCGCTTATACGCCGGATTGCATTCGAGTGGGTACTATAGAGATGACATCACGGGTGATTGAGTCCATTGTCTGACGCCCCGTGTACGGGGCTTTTCGACGACATAAAGAAGAGTGGGCCAGAACTTACTCTTCTTTCGTTTATTATCCGAATGCTTATAGCTGGATCGATAAGGAGAAAAGAAATGGACAATAAAAGAAGCTCCCAGATGACAAAGGGAATCAGCCGATCACCGCACCGGTCGCTTCTCTACGCGCTCGGCATGACCGAGGAAGAGATGAAGAGGCCGCTCATCGGAGTGGCGAATTCTTTTACCGAATTGATTCCCGGTCATATTCACTTAAATGAACTTACACAATGCGTAAAGGACGGGATTCGCATGGCCGGAGGCGTTCCTCTGGAATTTCCTTCGATCGGTGTTTGTGACGGTACAGCCATGAACCACCGCGGTATGAATTATTCGCTCGTGAGCCGCGATTTGATTGCGGATTCCTGCGAGCTGGTATTAACCGCACAGCCGCTTGACGCCGTCGTTTTTATCCCGAGCTGCGACAAGATTATTCCGGGCATGCTGATGGCTGCGGCCCGGCTGGATATTCCTTCGATTTTCGTGACCGGCGGACCGATGCTGCCCGGCAAATTCGGGCAGGAGAGAGTCGGACTTTCAAATCTTTTCGAGGCGTCCGGCGCTTGCGCGTCCGGTAAGATTACCGAATGTGAACTGTCCGAGTGGGAGAAGGCTTGCTGCCCGACCTGCGGCAGTTGCTCGGGAATGTATACAGCGAACACAATGAGCTGTCTGACCGAGGCGATGGGCATGGCGCTTCCCGGAAACGGAACGATTCCGGCCGTGTTTGCCGCAAGGCGCAGACTTGCCAAGGAAACCGGAATGCAGATCATGAAGCTTCTCGAAAAGGGTATTACCGCACGTCAAATCATGAATAAGGAATCCATCTATAATGCGATGCGCGTCGATATGGCCTTGGGCGGATCGACCAACAGCGTACTTCACATGCTGGCCATTTCCAGAGAGTGCGGCTATCCCCTGACGGTCGACGAGATTTCCGAGATTTCGGATCGTACGCCTCAGCTGTGTAAGCTCAATCCGGCCAGCTCGATCTTCATCACTGATTTGAATGAGGTCGGCGGTATTTCTGCGGTGATGGCCGAGCTTTCGAAAGCCGATCGGATTTGTACCGATCACCCGTCTGTCGACGGGACAATCTGTGAGCGGATTAAGGATATTCCGGGAGCAGACGGCACGATTATCCGTCCTCATACCGACCCGTTTGCGAAAGACGGTGGCCTGGCGATTCTTAAGGGCAACCTTGCCCAAGAAGGTGCCGTCGTCAAGAAGGGCGCGGTGCTACCGGAAATGATGGTGCATACAGGCCCCGCTCGTGTGTTTGATTCCGAGGAAGAGGCGACAGTAGCGATTTTCGCGGGAAAAATCAATCATGGCGATGTCATCGTCATCCGCTTTGAAGGTCCGCGCGGAGGACCCGGAATGCGTGAAATGCTCACCCCGACTTCGGCGGTTGCCGGAATGGGACTCGATAAGAGCGTCGCGCTGATTACGGACGGCCGTTTTTCAGGCGCAACGAGAGGCTCAAGCATCGGGCATGTCTGTCCCGAAGCGGCAGTCGGAGGCTTGATTGCTTATGTTCAAGAAAACGACAGTATCACGGTCGATATTCCATCCCGTCAGCTGACGTTGAACGTCGATTCAAAAGTGCTTGCCGCGCGGGAGCCGGCGAAGCTTCCGGAGCGCGATTTGCGCGGTATCATCGCACGATATGAAAGTTTGACCGATTCGGCGGCGCATGGCGCGAGCATGAATCATGTCAAGCTATGTGAGGCTTCCTTGGCTGCATGGTCAGACACAAGTGAAGGGGGACAATCATGAACGGAGCAGCAGCGATTATTCAATTTTTGAAGGATAAAGGCGTAAACCCGGCGTTCGGCTATCCGGGAGGCTCGGTGATCGTGCTGTATGACGCGATTTACCAGATGAACTTTCCGCACATTTTGACCCGACACGAGCAAGGGGCGGTTCACGCCGCAGAGGGCTTCGCGAAAATCACCGGAAGGCCGGGCGTGGTATTTGCAACATCCGGTCCCGGAGCGACGAATCTGGTTACGGGAATTGCCGACGCTTACTTGGACTCGGTTCCGCTTCTCGCGATTACCGGTGCGGTTGCGCGCAATGCAATCGGGAAAGACGCTTTTCAGGAGGCGGACATCACCGGCATCACGCAGCCGATTACCAAGTACAATTACTTAGTGATGACTCCGGAGGATTTGCTCCCGACGCTTGAGGAGGCTTGGAACCTTACTATCGAAGGCCGTCCTGGACCGGTTCTTGTTAATATTCCGAAAGATTTGTTTCTTACAGAAATTCCGGAAGGAAACGGAAAGGGAGAGGGCGTCATCCTTCATCGTCCGCCCAGAAAGGTTGCCGCAAACCGCGTGAATCGAGTCTACGAGGCTCTTCTCAAAGCGCAAAAGCCCTTGCTTTTGGTCGGCGGTGGCGTGGTCCTATCTAAGGGCGGCGCCGAATCGCTTCGCATATTCGCCGAGAAAACCGGTATTCCCGTCGCCGGAACGATGATGGCAAAGGGTGTCATCGACGAGAGACATCCCCAGTATCTGGGAATGGTCGGTATGCACGGTATCCCGCAAGCCAACACGGCTATCGGCAAGTGCGATCTTCTGCTGGCGGTCGGCTGTCGTTTTTCGGACCGGATTATCGGCAATCCGGAGAAATACACGCAGGGAACGAATCGGACAATCATCCACGTCGATATCGATCCGGCCGAAATCGGCAAGAATATCCGCCCCGATGTCGAGATCGAGGATGATGCCGGCAATTTTTTCCGTTGCATGACATCGCAAATGCCCGGGGACGATTTCCTTGGACTTTGGCCGGACTGGAAAGCGGAGCTCAGCCAGAAGGCCGAACGTTACGCAAAAATTTGCGAGAAGCTACACGCACTCGACGACCGACTCCTGCCTGAAGCGGTCGTGCATGCGGTTTCAAAGGCTTATGAGGGAGAAGACCCTATATTGGTCACGGATGTTGGTCAGCAGCAAATCTTCGCCGCTCAACACTTCGTCGTCGAGTCCCCGCGTTCTTTTTTAACCTCAGGCGGACTCGGAACGATGGGGACGGGTTTGCCGTATGCCATCGGCGCCGCGATTGCCGACTCGAAAAGGCCGGTGGTCTTGTTTGTCGGAGACGGCGGTCTTCAGATGACCATCCAGGAGTTCGGGCCGCTTAAATCCTTAGGGCTGAATGTTAAAGTGGTAATCATGGATAATCAGCAGTTGGGAATGGTGCGACAATGGCAGGAATTGTTCTATGGGAAAAGGTACAGTCAAACGATTCTGGACAATAACCCCAACTTCATCCAGATTGCTGATGCTTACGGATTAAAGGGCGGACGCGCAACCAACGCGGCCGAGCTGACCGAAGAAATCAAGAAGATGAAGGAGTTTCAAGGCCCTTATGTTCTTCACGTCATGCTGGACGTGAAGGAATTGGTGTACCCGATGATTCCCGCCGGTAAGAATCCGGAAGACATGATGATGCCGGGAATGTAGAGCCTTAGGCCCATGCTGCCGGCAACATCGCTTACCGGGTTAGCTGCAAAAAACTGTCCGTGAGGCGATACCGCCCCACGGACATTTTTGTTTAGATGTCTATTAAAAGGCTCCCGGCTTCTTTTACGAAATTCGCAAAGCCGGGGTTATGAAAAAATTATTGGTTGAGACGGGGAACGCGGGTTGCATGATTCTCCGCGTCGAGCGCCACATAGGTCAGATAAGCGGTGTTGATTTCCTCGCGACATCCGTCAAGCGTCTCGACAAAGGTTGAGACCCGCACCTTCATGGAGGTATTCCCGACGGATTCAATCTCCGATACCAAAAGGAGCGTGGAATTCAGTTCCGCGGGTGCCCGAAAGGAAAGGTGGTCAATCGCGACCGTGGTGACCTGTGTCCCGGAGTGTCGCCGGGCGCAAATAGCACCGACGACATCGATCATCTCCAGAAGAGCTCCTCCGAACAATCGCCCCGATCCATTCGTATGGCGATACATGACGATTTGCACATGCTCCGTGTGCGAGTCGGATCGCTTCTTAAAGATTAATCCGCGATCGACCGGCTCTTCCGGGGTCGAAAATGATGTCGTTTCCACCGGAATTTTATCTTTGAAAGCAGGCTCTCCCGTCTTGTCTTGCATGATCGATTCCTCCGATGCATATCGAAAAACGGGCGGTCTTATCGAGTTTTCCGCAAGACCGCCCAAATGTCCTCCTGTAGAATAAAAAATCAAAGCCGCATTTTACGGATATCTTCCTTCAATCTCTCCAAATCAGTTAAGAAATCCTGAATATCGTGCTCATGCTCGAGCTCGTCATTCAGGATGGTGATCGCCATCTGATGGGTCGACATATCTTTACCGTGCGTGAACTGCGCAATATCCTCATAGCGCTGGATGGCGCATCGCTCCCCGGCCAGGTTCTGATTGAGGATTACCTCAATATACGGGTCCGAGGGCTCCTCGTACGGGCATTTGGCGAACTTAGCCCATTGGCTCGGATTAAGAAGCGGAGTACCGCCCAGTTGGAGTATTCGCCCTGCGACCAGTTCGGCATGTCCGAGCTCCTCAGTCGCGTGAAGCAGGAGCTCCGGCTCCACCTCACTGCGCATCGGACCTTCCATGACACGAGCTCCGACCCAGTACTGGTAATAAGCAAGCCACTCCTCTGCGAGTGCTTCATTAAGCATCTGAATCAATTTGGAAACGTCAAGGTCAGCGATTTCAATAGCCTTGTTACCCATATGTGCAACCTCCTTATTATCGCAAAAAATTCATACACAAACATATTATATACATTTGCCGAACAGTAAGTAATCAACAGAATGTGAACACAAAGTGATTGTTACAAAGCAACTTGACGATGTATAATTACAATACCCGTTGTAATTGGTTATTCAAATGGAATCAAGAGGGACAAACATGGCTAAAAGCAAGTTTACCGCGGTGATCGACCTGGGATCTCTTGCGCTTCGGCTCAAGATTTTCGAGGTTGCCGACGATAAAATTCCGGGAGAGGTCGAGTCGGCCCGATCGTTTCTTTCGTTCGGCGCTCAGACCTATCGAGAGGGCAGTATTTCGTCGGAGCAGGTCGGGGAAATCTGTGAAATTCTATCGGCTTTCCAAATTAAGCTCAAGGAATATAAACTCAACGATGCGATTTGCGTCGCGACCAGCGCTTTTCGCGAAGCGGGAAAC
>CAYGIB010000014.1:10719-17868 GCA_964349735.1 uncultured Oscillospiraceae bacterium
GCGGGAAACAGGGACTTCATTATCGAGCAAATCCGCCTGAGAACCGGCCTTCGAATTCGAGTTCTTGACAACGCCGAGGAGCGCTTTTTTCATAATCTGGCCGTTAAGGAGAATCAGCCCGATTTTCTCGATATCATTCAAACCGGCACGATGATGATGGATATCGGTGCCGGCAGTATCCAAGCAACAGTGTACGATAAGTCGGACTTGGTCTTCAGTCAGAATATGCTTTTGGGTTCACTTCGAGTGAGTGAAATGCTGTCGGACCTGGAGCGGCAGACGACACATTACACGGATGTCTTAGAGGAGTTTATCTCGCAGGATCTGGACGATTACCACGCCGTCGAACCCAAGGGCATTACGTATCGGAATTACATCGCTTTCGGTGGCGATATCGGCTTTATCAAGCGCATGACCGGCCACTCGCCCAAGGAATACTGCTTTCTAAGCAAGAAAAAATTCTTGGATGTTTACGAGACGCTTCTTCGGACCCGGACCTCAGATTTGATTCTGTCCGCAAATATTCCGGCGGCCAACGCATCGCTTCTTCTCCCGACAGCCATACTCATCAAGAAGATGTTGGACTATACCGGGCTGGATGGAGTGCATCTTCCGGCCGCTTCATTAACAGATGGTGTGATGTATCACTATCAGTCCGCAGAGAACGGATTTAAGCTGATTATGGATCCGAAGCTTGACGTAATCTCGGCGGCACGCCATATTGCGAAGCGTTACCGCTGTGATAAGAAGCATATCGATAACGTAGAGGAAAGTGCGCTCCTGATTTTCGATTCTGTTAAAAAATTCCACGGCATGAGCGACAGAGAGCGCCTGCTCCTTCGGATCTCGGCGATTCTTCACGAGGTAGGAAAGTACATCCACGTCAGCAATCACAGCTCCCGGTCGTACCATATCATCAACACGATGGAGTTGATTGGCATCAGTGAGACCGAGCGGGAGAACGTCGCATGTATCGCGCGTTTTTATACCAAATCCAATCTTTTTACCGACCGATATTATCAATATCTATCGCCCGAGCGAAAGACTGTGGTGTCCAAGCTGACCGCCATCATGCGGATTGCCGACGCAATGGATGCTTCGCATAAGCAGAAACTGCGGAACATCTCGATTTCTGTAGCGTCCGGATCGATGGATATTGCTTGCGACAGTTCTCTGGATTTGACATTCGAGCAGTGGGCGTTTGACCATAACGCAGACCTTTTCGGGCAGGTATTCGGTATCAAGCCGATTCTAAGGCTTCGGAGGCAACCGAGATGACGACCAAAAAGTCCAAGATCCGCAAGGACGGTAAATCGGACGTGCCAAAAATCCGGGACAATGACGGTGTCGAGGCGAATTCGGACCGATATTTCAACAGAGAGCTCAGCTGGCTTGAGTTTAACGACCGGATTCTTTTCGAGTCACGCGATACGAAGCACCCCCTCTTGGAGCGCTTGAAGTTCCTTTCCATCACCGCATCCAATCTGGACGAGTTCTTTATCGTCCGGGTCGCCTCGCTTCGAGATATGCTGAGCATTAACTATAACGAGAGAGACATATCCGGGCTTACGGTCGGCGAGCAGCTTACACGCATCGACGAGAAAACTCGAAGCAGTATGGCACTCATGTATTCGACGTTTACACGCTCCCTTCTTCCGTCGCTTAAAGCCCATGGCGTATTTGTTTTGGATTACAACGAGCTCGATAAGAAGAGCCGTGGGATGGCGGACCGGTATTTTCAAACAACCCTTTACCCGGTTCTTACTCCGATGGCGGTTGACTCCGCGCGACCGTTCCCCCTGATCTACGGGCGACAACTCAATGCGGCTGTTCTGATTGAAGGAGAGAGGAATACGGAAGAGGAAGAAGGAGAGAATACAGAGTATCGCTTCGCAACGATTCAGGTACCGACCGTTGTACCGAGGCTTTTTGAGGTTCGACTTTCCAACGGCATCGGGTTCGTACCCATTGAGCAGATTATCCGAGCGAATGTGTCTGCCTTGTTTTCGAAGGCGAAGGTCGTTTCCACCGGCTTTTATCGCGTGATGCGGAATGCCGATTTGGATATCGACGAGGACGAGGCGGAGGACCTGCTTCAGGAAATTGAAGAACAGGTGCGCCTGAGACGCTGGGGAGAAATTATTCGCCTGGAGGTCAACGACGGTATTGACGGGCGACTTCTAAAATACATCACGGAGTCGCTTTCGATCGAAAAGAAAGATATCTTTTCGTTCTCCGGCCCGATTGACCTTACTTTTCTGATGAAGCTTTATTCCCGCCTTTCTCCGGATTATCCCACACTTTGCGATCCGCCGCATCGCCCGCAACGCGCGGCAATGTTCGACGGTTATGAGAATATTTTCGATCAAATCGCGCAGAAGGACCGGCTGGTGCACCATCCCTATGAGTCTTTCGAGCCCGTTGTTGAATTTATGAAGCAGGCTGCGGAGGACCCGAGTGTTCTTGCAATCAAGCAGACTCTTTATCGGGTCAGCAGCAACTCACCCATCATCGACTGGCTGGCTCAAGCCGCTCAGAATGGCAAACAGGTGATGGTCTTAGTTGAACTCAAGGCAAGATTTGACGAAGAAAACAACATCAACTGGGCCAAGAAGCTGGAGAATGCCGGATGTCATGTGATTTACGGGATGGTCGGACTAAAGACGCACAGCAAGATCACTCTGGTCGTGCGCTCCGAGGATACGGGGATTCGAAGGTATCTGCATCTGGCGACGGGCAATTACAATAATGTCACGGCCAGAATCTACACGGATATCGGGATGTTTACCGCTTCCGAGCCGTTCGGCATCGACGCGTCCGAGTTTTTCAATATGCTCTCGGGTTTCTCCGAACCCCCGGAATGGCGCCGCTTAATTCCCGCACCGCTCTGGATGAAGGATTTTTTCTTAATTAAGATCGACAGAGAAATGTTGAGCGCCAAGGCCGGGAAAAAGGCGTTCATCGTCGCAAAAGTCAACTCTCTGGTGGACGCAAAGGTGATTGAAAAGCTCTATGAAGCTTCGGCCGCGGGAGTTCGAATCGACTTGATTGTTCGTGGTATTTGCTGCCTGCGGCCCGGTGTGGAGGGCCTTTCGGAAAATATTACGGTTCGGTCCATAACCGGGCGGTTTCTCGAGCACTCGCGGATTTTCCTCTTTCATAATGACGGCAAGGAGGATATTTATCTCTCGTCTGCGGACTGGATGCCCAGAAATCTGGACAGACGGATTGAACTCCTTTTTCCGGTCGAAGATGCAAATTGTCGCGCGCGCGTTATAGAGATTCTTGCCGTGGGGCTCGAAGATACCGTTCGAAGCCATTGGCTGAAGCCGGACGGCTCTTATCACAAGGTCGATTTGAGAGGCAAAAAGAAACTGGACAGCCAGAAGGAATTGATTCGGCTCGCCGAGGCGGCCGCTAACGATGAGCAGAGCCATCAGGCATCACACCTTTTCGAGCCGGCAAAGACACCGGATTGACCGGGGTGTGAAAAGACCCGGTTCGTGGTATGATGTTTCTGGTTTTTAAAAATTAAGGCATCGGAGAGTGAACCATATGTCCGTTACGATTCATTCCTATCCGTCGCGGGAGTGCCCGGGCAAATACGATAATCAATCGTTTGAGTATACACTGACGCATAGCTCCGGAGCGAGCTTTTCGGTCATCAATTACGGTGCGGTCATCACGAGGATTCTGGTTCCGGACCGATTGGGCCGCATCGGCGACGTAGAACTGGGTTATAAGGATTTGGACGGTTACCTGCGCAACGGTTCGTGGCACGGGGCAACAGTCGGAAGAAGTGCCAACCGAATCAAGGGTGCCCGGTTTGAAATTGAAGGAAGAACGTACCGGATTCCTCAAAACGACGGAGAGAATAATCTTCACGGCGGTTCTCCATGCTTCCAGAATGTATTCTGGAACGCTCAGATCATCAGCGAGGACGAGGCGCATATCTATCTTAGGAAGACCGCAATTCACAGCTCATTAAACATCGACGGAGAGGCTGTTCTCATGGATTATATCTCCCCGGACGGTGCCTGCGGGTTCCCCGGAAACCTGGATGCGCAGGTTCTTTATGCGTGGACGCGAGATATGGCGTTACTGATTATTTTTTCGGGAACCTCCGACGCGCCGACGATTTTCGCGCCGACGAATCACTCCTACTTTAATCTTGCGGGAGAGGCCGCCGGCTCGGTGTCCGGTCATATGCTGTTTATCGACGCCGACCGAATCACCGATAAGGCGCCGGACAACGTACCCAACGGTGAATTTTCGGATGTTGACGGCACGGATTTTGATTTTCGTGTTCCGTCCCCGGTCAGTAAAACGATCGGAAGCGACCACCCGCAAATTGTATCGTCAGGCGGACTGGATCAGAATTACTGTCTGAATACCGGGGGGGATGCCTCGATTCTCGCGGCGAGCCTGGTCGATCCTAAGTCCGGCCGGAAGATGGAGGTTTTCACGAGCTTTCCGGGCCTTCAGGTGTATACGGGTAATTTTCTGAACGGCGATTCCAAGGGGGACAAGCCATACGAGCGGCTCGGCGCAATTTGCATGGAGGCACAGCTCTATCCGGACGCCGTTCATCACCCGAACTTTCCGAGCGCAGTCATATCTGCGGATACGAGAACCTGCTATCTGACCGGCTACCGTTTCTCGGCGGTTATGTAGCCGATGATCCTTCAGAGATTACAGGACGGACAGGTCCGTCCGTCCGTTTCTTTTTACGAAAATCCCGGAAATCAGCCCGGACGATAACTGTCCCGAAGCGATACCGACCGATTAAAGACCGGACACGCCTCGGAGGAATCCTTGCTGTCCATACAAAAATACCCGAGCCGCAGGAACTGGAAACGCTCTCCGGCGGACGCCGAAAGAAGCGACTCTTCAATGCGGGCACCTTCAATGATCTCCAGCGAATCGGTCCGGATATGCTCCAAATAGTTACAGTCGGCCAGGTCGGGCTCCTCGATATCGAAAAGCCGGTCGTAAAGCCGCACGGTGGCGCAGGCGGAATGAACCGCATCGACCCAGTGAATGGTCGACTTGATTTTCCTGCCGTCCGTCGTATTTCCTCCGCGGCTATCCGGGTCATATTCGGCGTAAACCGTCCGAACTTTTCCGCCCTCATCCTTTTCGAAACCGGTACAGCGAATGACATAGGCAGACTTAAGTCGAACCTCGTTACCGGGGAAGAGGCGGTAGAATTTCTTCTCGGGTTCAGCCATGAAGTCATCGGTTTCGATATAGAGCTCACGAGAAAACGCAACCTCACGCGTGCCGTCATCCGGATTCTCCGGATTGTTCTCCACGGTAAAATACTCAGCCTTGCCTTCCGGATAGTTCTGAATCACAAGTTTAATCGGACGCAGAACGGCCATCACGCGCTTGGCTGTCGCATTCAAATCCTCGCGCAGGCAGTGCTCGAGAAACGCGTAATCGACAACGCTGTTGACCTTCGAAACGCCGTTTCGCTCGTGAAAAACACGAATCGACTCGGGCGTGTATCCCCTTCGCCGCAAACCGCAAAGCGTCGGCATTCTGGGGTCGTCCCAACCGTCGACAAGGCCTTTTTCGATGAGGGCACGGAGCTTTCTCTTGGACATCACGGTATGGGTGATGCCCAAACGGGCGAACTCAATCTGTCGGGGCTTCGCCGGGACCGAGCAATTCTCAATGACCCAGTCGTAGAGCGGACGGTGTGCCTCGAACTCCAGCGAGCAGAGAGAATGCGTGATCCCCTCGATCGCGTCCTCAAGAGGATGCGCAAAATCATACATCGGGTAGATGCACCAGCGGTCTCCGGTATTGTGATGTGTAATGCGGTTAATCCGGTATATGACCGGGTCGCGCATGTTAAAGTTTCCGGAAGCTAAATCAATCCTGGCCCGGAGGGTCATCCTGCCGTCCTCGAATTTTCCTGCGCGCATCTGCTCGAAAAGGAGGAGGCTCTCCTCAATCGGCCGGTCGCGATACGGACTGCGGGCGGGTGTTTTCAAATCGCCCCGGTAGAGACGGACCTCGTCGGGCGTCAGTTCGCAAACATAAGCAAGGCCTTTATGAATCAGCTCAACGGCATATTCGCACATCTGCCCGAAATAATCGGATGCGTAGTAGAAGCGGTCGCCCCAATCATGGCCGAGCCAACGGATATCCTCCTTGATCGCCTCGACGAATTCTTCGTCCTCCTTAGTCGGGTTGGTGTCATCCATACGCAGGTTGCAAAGACCGCCGAAGACCTCGGCTGCCCCGAAATCAATCTCAAGCGCCTTGGCGTGCCCGATGTGCAGATAACCGTTCGGCTCCGGCGGGAAGCGCGTATGCACCTTCATGCCATCGAAGCGTCCGCCCGGCCCGATATCCTCACGAATCATATCAAAAATAAAATTGCTTGTTTCACTCATTTTGTTTCCTCCGGCGGATGATCCGCTCAAGATATCTTGTATGAAGCGTCGGAAAATCACTGCGAAATTCGTTGTCGCGATTGCTCGATTCGCTCGAGTGACCGGCTCTTGCCCAGAAGAAGGAGTGCTTCGATCGCACCGCCGGGAGTGACCGCCATACCGGTTACGGCAATTCGAACCGGCCACATGACAGTCGCTGTCTTCACCTCGAATCGCTCCGCGATTCGAGCAAGCGCGGCGACAATCGACTCGCCGGTCCAATCCGGAAGTCCCTCGAGGGCCTCGGATGCTTGCTCCAGCATAATCTTAGCCGACTCGATGCTCGATTTGCTCTTCTTATGCTCGAAAAGCTCCGGGTCGAAATCAATCAACTCGTTTAAATACGCGAGCTTCTCGGCAATCTGACGGAATCTCGTGATGCGCGGTTGCAATACCTCAGTAAGCAGCGGGTATGCATCGGCACCGATGCCGCTCAACTCCCGAAAGTACGGCTCTGCCTTCTCAATGAACGCTTGAGTGCTCATCCGGTGAATATACTCGCCGTTGAACCATTCGAGTTTATCGTAATCAAAGGTCGCCGGCGATTTGCTGATTCCGTCAATGGAAAAGGCTTGAATCAGTTCCGAAAGAGAAAAAACCTCACGGGTATCTTCTTTGGGACACCAACCGAGAAGGGCAATATAATTGATGATCGAATCCGCAAGGAACCCCTCCGCGATTAAATCGTCAAAGCCTGTCGAAC
>CAYGIB010000014.1:17878-18254 GCA_964349735.1 uncultured Oscillospiraceae bacterium
GCCCGTCGAACCGTGACGCTTCGAGAGCTTGGATACCGTACCGTCCTCGTTCCGACCCTGGATGAGCGGGAGATGGACGTAGCAGGGAATCTCCCATCCGAATGCCTCGTAGAGAAGATTGTATTTCGGCGTCGACGACAAGTATTCACTGCCGCGGACGACATGTGTGATTTCCATCAGGTGGTCGTCGATGATATTGGCAAAGTTATACGTCGGGTAACCGTCGGCCTTAATGAGAATCTGGTCTTCCAGTTCCTTATTCGGCACGACGATTTCCCCGAAAACCATATCTTCAAAAGTAGTCTGACCGGAAAGCGGCATTTTCTGACGAATGACGTAGGGGAGATTAGTCGACAAATTCGCACGAACTTCTTCC
>CAYGIB010000015.1:0-5637 GCA_964349735.1 uncultured Oscillospiraceae bacterium
ACCGCTGTCGGACGTCAGGGAAACGATGTCGGGAAGCAATACCGGTCCGGAGTTTATTACAGGGAACGCGAGGACCTTACGGCAATTACCGCCGAAATCGCCGCGCTGGAAGCAAAGCTCGGGAGAAAAAGCGCCATAGAAATCGAAGAACTGTCCTCTTACTACCCCGCCGAAGAATATCATCAAAAATACTTGGACAAGCATCCGGGCGGATATTGCCATATCGGACCCGCGAAAATGGAAAAGGCAGCAAGAGCCGTCGTTGATCCGACGAGATACACTCGTCCTCCGGTTTCGGAGATCAAGGAGCGCCTTTCGGACGAATCCTATCGAGTAACCATGCAAAATGCTACGGAAAAGCCTTTTACGGGCGAGTACAGCAATCATTATGAAGAGGGTATTTATGTTGATATCACGACCGGAGAACCGCTTTTCTCGTCGCGCGACAAATTCGACGCCGGCTGCGGCTGGCCGAGCTTCAGTAAACCGATCGATCCGAATGTAATCCGCGAAAAGGAGGACCAATCCTTTTTAATGAAGCGCGTCGAGACGCGAAGTCGAATCGGAGATGCCCATCTCGGCCACGTTTTCGACGATGGACCGAAGGAAAAGGGCGGCCTTCGGTACTGCATCAACAGTGCCGCGCTGCGTTTTGTTCCCGTGAACCGGATGGAAAAAGAGGGGTACGGATCCCTCATGAGCCTTTTTTCCTGACCACTTACCGCAGAATTCGGTCCACTTACCCGCGCGGGGATTCACAAAGGCAATCTGCAAAATATAATGAAAACGCAAGCGTAAGGAGGGTTACGGCATGCTGGTTCGAATCGAGGAAGTAACCGGAGATGGAGCGGAAGAAATCAAAGTCCGCTGTAAGAAGGTTACCCCGGAAATCGAATCGCTCGCTCACGACATCGGTTTGTTCGAAAAGCAAGCCGGCGAAGAGGGCGGCCGGAACAAGAAAAGAAACGCCGCAGCCGGCGCCTTGGCGCCCGAGTTTTTTAAAGGGGGGCAGCAGTATTTTCTGAGTTTTTCGGAAATCCTCTTTTTTGAAACCGAGGACGAAAAGGTGATCGCGCACACGGCAACGGACGCCTACGAGACCAAGCAGAGACTTTATGAGCTCGAGTCGATGCTTCCCGCCTCGTTTATCCGGGTTTCGAGATCGACGATTGCCAACGTAACGCACATCTTTTCGATTCAAAGAGGCTTGACGCGCGTATCGCACATCACGTTTCGCGGATCCTATAAGGAGGTGTATGCGTCGAGGAAATACGGATCGGTATTAAAACTTAAGATGGAAGAGAGGTATTTGTATGAGCAAAAATAGTGTTTTCTGGGAGAAGAGTTTTTCTTATTTGGATGTCGTGAGGTATTTGTATGAAAAAAAATAGTGTTTTCTGGGGTTTGGTTCTTCTGGGCGGAGGTGTGCTGGTTCTCCTGTTTGCGCTCGGGATCGGCGAGTCTTCCGACTTGTTCAGGGCGATTGCGAGCCTGATTCTTTTGGCAATCGGTGTGTCGAGCCTGGTTCGTATGAACTTTGTTCTCGGCTCACTGGCGCCGGCAGGAATCGTGTACTTGTGGCGAGATGCAATCGGTTTTCCGGATGTAGAACTATGGCATCTTCTGCTCGGAGCAGTGCTCTTAGGATGCGGCCTTTCCGTAATATTCTGGAAACAGAAACAGACGCGGATGAAGGACTGGAATTGTCATCGCTTCGTTCATATCAGTTCTGACGAAGAAGCACCGAGAACAGAGGACAACGGCGACTATGTCCGAGTGGACGCATCCTTTACCGAGCAAGTAAAATACGTTCGCTCCGAGAATTTCAAGGGAGCCGAAATCGACGTCAATTTCGGAGCGGTCAAGATGTATTTTGACGGATGCACGGTGAGTCCGGAAGGAGCAACCATTCATCTGGATGTCAGCTTCGCAGGTGTGGAACTCCATATCCCGAGGACTTGGAATATTGACAATCAAGCCTCTGCACTCTTCGGCGGCATCGAGGGCGCGTCAAGCTCTGCCGGCGGTCTGGTCACCGTGAAGTTGACCGGTGAGGTTCATTTCGGCGGAGTTAAGATCATGTATATCTAACCCTCTTGAGTGAAAGAGCTCCGTTACATCCAGGCTCTTAAGCCAGAAGAAAAAATGCCGGCGACCGGGAAATCCGGAGCCGGCATGATTCGTTTGTTCAATGATCGGGTTATTTACCGAGTATTCGATCCAGAAGAGCGTCAGCCTCCTTGCCGATATCTGTGGGCGGAGTGTTGTCGTCCGGGTCGAAATCGGGAAGGTTCTCGGTCTCGTCGGTCAGATCGATGATATAAGAACGGGAAGGGGTCTCGCTGATTTCGATTTTTGTCAGGAGCCAACCGGAGGATTTGAGCAGACTTCCCAGATCATCTTTTAAAAACGAACAGATATTTTCGAGCGTCGGATTGGTGACGTCAAACGGAGGCGTTTTATTGATGTCGGCATCCTGAAAAGAAGCGAGATATTTTTCGATTTGCTTTTCGATGAAGTCAAACTGAATAAAGTCGTCCCGCACCTTAATTGTGTCCAGAGAGATCTCCCACGTATGCGGGTGACTCTGGCCGAGAATACCGTTCAGGTATATGGCGTGGCTCGCATTCAGATAGAATTTGAAATTGTAGCGGCTGTATTTCATGGGTTCCCTTTGCCTCCTATATCGGTCGGACGGTGCTCATTGCGGCTTCCGTTACGGAATCGACCGGGGAGGTTCCCTCCCGGTACGCGAACCCGCCCGCAAATTTAGCTTCGATGCCGGATTCGGCGAGCTCCCGGAAAAGCTCCTTGGCGGATTGAATCGTGAGCTTTTCGGTCGCCTTGAGCTTTACAGTCACCAGTTCATTGGCGCGAAGACGCGCGCATATATCGGCCTCTCCGGCCTGGCTCAGAAGAATCGCGGCTGTTTTGCGTAATGCCTCATTTGCGTAGTCGAGGCCCTTTTCGGTGGCCATATTGTGGTAATCGGTGATTCGAACAATAATCATGCCAACAGGTGAGACCTGCCGTTCGGTCAGTTTCATCATGATAATTTCGTAGAACCGGAGCGTATAAAGACCCGTAATCGGATCCGGAAGAGCCTGTGCATCGCCCGAGCGTTCATCGCCGTTTCCAAGCTCCCGCTGGATGAAGAGGTTTTTCTCGATCATTTCCTCCCGGAGTTCTCGAATCTTTGTCGACTTACTTCGGACGGAAGAGGATAGAACCGCGACCAGGGTGACAAGGAGCGCGCTGCACGCAATGATAAGGATTCGAAGCATCATGGCCCGTTCGCCGATGCCGACGGACGAGAACAGGAAATTCTGAAGGATGCCGGTCGACACGCAATAACGCCTGCCGCCGATATCGACGGTATCCGCACTGATAATCTCGTTTCCGATTTGAACATCTTTAATGACAACGGCCGAAAAGAACTCGCCCTTCTGAATCAGTTCAATAAACGGAGTGACGCCGGAACCCCCTTGCCGTAAATAATAATTCTCGAGCTCCTTGAAGCTCATACCCGATATCATGGATGTGGTGTCCGTATCCCGCTCGAAAAGCGGCCCATCCTCCGAAAACAGCATCCAATAACGCGTTCCGGTCGACGGTGCAGCTTGAACGATTGCGATCACATCCTCCTCGCCTTTGGCTTCGGCGCGAATTTCGTCGCTGATCATTTTTACGATGTATTCATTTTCACGGGCAAATCCGTTAATGATATCAATCTGCACGCGGCGAATCTGATATTCAAGGAAAAGAAGGGCCAAGACGCAAAAAAGAACGGTTAGTGTGACGCTCGCGAGCACTTTTATGAGCTCGCCGTCTTTCTTTTTAAGAAACTTCATTAAGGCTCTTCCTCCTTGGCGCGATCATCCCGTCACATCGTCGTTGATGAGGCGATAAAGCTTCCTTCTCAGTTTCGACAATACCATTAAATCACTTTCCATTGTACTTGAGAATTGCTTTTTTTCCTCTCGAAGTGTACGGGTCCTCCAACCGCTTCGATTCTTGATGCTGTTGATGATTCCGGCGAAGCGAATCCAGAAAACGACGAAGTTATATGCGGGCATCAGCGGAACAATGTACCACTTCCGCGCATAATAACGTCGAATCTTCGGAAATCCCTTGAGATACGTGATTATGTTAAAGTAGAAAAGGATGCCGGCAATGACGTATAGCGCATACAAGATGACCATCGAGCCGACGATCAGATAGACCGGGTAATTTAAAAAAGTCAGGCAGATGAGCGCGAAGTACCAGATCATTCTCGGAAAGGCGAAGGTGTGGTCAAATGTCAGCATGCGGACCATAAAATCCGAGAAGAACTTGTGCGAACGCAGAGAGCGGCGGAGGAACATATGAGAGACCTCCATTTCGCCGATCTGCCAGCGCTGGCGCTGCGTGTACAGCTGATCAATACCTTCAATCGGCTCGACAAAGAAGAACGCATTCTCGCACAGGTGAACGCTCTTTTTCATCAGCTTTCTGACCTGGAAGGTAACGTGCGTATCCTCGCAAACTGTGTCGGTATTGTACATCTGCGTCTTTAAAATCGTTGATTTTCGAAAAGCGGAAAACGCTCCGGAAAGGGTATAGATGCTGTCAAGCTCGGACTCGAAGTTCCGGCCGGCCAGAAACGCCTGGCAGTACTCGAAGAACTCGCAGCGTCGGAACAAACGGAGCGGGAAGTGCCCGGTCTGTTCAATCATGCCGGGATTGGTGAGGATGACGCCGGTCATGCTGTGAATGTTCGGGTTACATTCGAACCGCTCGACCATCTTTCTAAGCGCGGTCGGCTCAAGAGTGCCGTCGCTGTCGATATGCATGACATATTTTCCTTCGCTGTTGAAAAGCGACATATTGAGCGCCTTCGACTTGCCCTGGCGCGCTTTCATCCATTGCATCGACAGCTCCGGAAAAATCTTCTGGCATTGGCAGAAAACATCAAAGCTCTTGTCCGGGCTTTCGTTATCGACCAGCATAATCAGTATTTTATCCTTCGGATAATCGGAGGCGCTGATGGATGACAGACAGCTCTCAAGGGAGTTTTCGGATTTGTAAATCGGTATGATGAGAGTGATTTCCGGGAACCGGATCGGGCGGGCGTCTTTTTTGGATTTAAAGTGCTTCCTGATAAGCAACGCAAAACCGACGATCGCAGGAATAATTTCCATGACCAGCGGAATAATGATCCACGCCATCCAGAAGACCATTTTCTCGAATATTTCAAGCAGCAGCGTCTCCATAACGGAATTTACCCACCCTTTGCTTCATGATTTGCGCGCGCGTGAAAACGTAGAAGAAGAGGATGATCGATAGCGAGTAGAAAATAACCCGCCCGAAAATCGCGTGCGCAAAGAAGAATATATCATTTCCGAAAAAGAAGACGAGCAAGCAAATGCTCGTCATTCGAATTATGTTAGATACAAAAATCCAGATGATTCCGATGATATTCACAACCAGCTTCTCGATGGTCGAGTACAGAGGAAAAAACCAGAGAAGAGAAGAAAATGCGAATATCTCGATGATTCCGGAGCACTCGTAGTCAACGTAGAGTGAAATCGAATCCGCACCGTGGCGAATAAAGACAAGCGAATACTGATAGTAGGAGTAGAAGGCACCGGTCAGTTC
>CAYGIB010000015.1:5647-17997 GCA_964349735.1 uncultured Oscillospiraceae bacterium
AATCCGGTAACCGCTGCGACCCCTTTGGATAGCGGAACGGTAAGAACAGGCTGTAATAAGAGCATCATCAGGATGAACATCCCGACGCTCCCGACGAGAAATTTGAAAAAAGTCAGCTTGGCACGCCATAATACAAGGATGGCATATATCCAAGCGACGAGACCAACTGCTATGGCTTGAATCATTTCACGCGTTTCCTTTTACGAATAAAATATCCGAGCGTTGCCGCGACCAGACCCGAACCGGCAATGATGAAAGGAAGTGTCGGGGTTCCGGTTGCGGTCAGGACCTGAGGTCCGAGGTTATCGGACTGGAAGGTAATCGTCACCAGCGTCTCCGGTTGCCTAAAGAAATAGTTAAGCGGAATCCGCATCTCCATCCGGTCTCCCTGTCCCGCGGCTCGGTTCACGATGCCGTTTGCACCGGCTACGGGTTGCCACCCGTTTTCCCGGATCACCTGCATCGTCGTATTGCCGTTCCCGATGCTTCCGCTCACGGGAGTGACGGCAAAGGTATACAACTTGCCGTCCACGGTGAATTTGTACCCGTAGCCGTTAAACTGGGTATACCCGATGTCACTCATCCGAATGTACAAATATACATAACTCTCATCCCGATAGAGAGAACCGGTATGGACCGTTCCGGAATCATAGTAAATCGGAGACATCGGCTTGTCCGACCAGTCCGAGAAGTACCCGTCGATTGTGATGCCTACATAGTCCGTCGCTTGCGCGTCACTGAGGATAATTACATCATCCCCCTCCGCAGCGAAGACCGGAACGGATAGCAAGAATAATGTCACCAGAATGCTGATGAATACTAATTGTAGTTTTTTTGTCATAATCTTTCACATCCATTCTCTTGACAAATATCTATTCCTGTGATAATTATACCACTCCTTCCAACGCTTGTGGCGGTTTTTTCTTTGATTTCCTAAAAATCAAGAAAGCCATAGCACTTTCAGCCAGGATACCGAACAGTGTGACCAGCAGCCCTTCTCCGAAGTACGGGTACGACATCCGGATGACCGTGGTGCCCTGATCGACGATCAGAAGGTTGTTCATCGAACGGATCGGCTGGTCGCTCTCGAAAATGTCCTGATAAGCCAGCGTGGTGTTCACGTTTTCGTATTCCGATCGAATCGTTATTATATTGGTTCCGTATTCTACGGAAATCGGCACGATTTGCCGATCCGGAAGATTCTCTTCCTGAAGGTCCATCACCGTATTGAGTATTTCTTTGACATCATTATCCTCTGCCATGTACGCGTGGAACAAGATGTTGAACCCGATGAAGGTGATGTTCTTGTTATCGCCCGTTCCGATAAAGTCCAAGCGCGGAGAATTTTCAAACCATGCATACCCGGTGGAACTCGTAAGCCCGTTCAGGTATACGGTATTCCAGGTCTCGTAGTCCTCCGCAAACGGCTGCGGGCGAATCACGGTATTCTCGGTAACCAGGTTCGGGAAGCTATAGCTAAATGTAATCGGCTGCGCGTCGATATCCAGGAAGGTCATGCGGTTCGTAAGCGGATCGGCCGGAATTCGGCTCATATCGACAAATACCTGAACGCCGGCATCCGCGATTTCCCGGACCAGTTTTTCGGCATTATTTCGATTATTGTAGAAAAAGCCGGACAGATAGATTTTCTTGTACTTAACGAGCTCTTCTACGGAATAGTCGTCGATAACAAGCTTGTCTCCGGGATGGTAATAGGGTAGAATGCCCGGAACCAGAGCGGCTGTCGTGCCGATGGCCAGACAGTCGTATCGAGTGATCACACCGAAGGTCGAGTTGACGGGGTAAGAGAAGAGCCAAGAGTACGGCGACTCATCTTCCAAAGTGTAGCCAACCTTGTTGGCCGCAGTAAGCATTTCTTCCTTTGCCTGTGTTCCCACAACCTGGTTCTTATCGATGATGACGGTGTCGGCTCCGAGCTCAAGGTTACGATCAAACATATACAAGTAGTTTCTCTTCTCGAGGGATTCGTTCAGGTAGGCGATGTTCATTGCAGTAGCGGCTCCTTGCCATGCCCAGCCGAAAACGTAGGGAGTTTTCGGTTCAATGGTTCCGAAGGCATAAGATGGCATCGGTCCGTACATACTTAAATCCATAAGGGAAACTCGCTGTTTTGTTGATATTTTTGCTTTCGAAAAGAGAAATACATCCATCGTTTGCTCAATGACTTTGTGCGTTACCGGAATATTCATACGCCGATCGAATTCTTTGAGTTGCAGAGAAGGGATGACGTCAACCAATATCAGACAGCACATGATGAGAAGAATGGATTTTTTGAGCGTTTTCCATTCGAGAAGAGAGATAAGAAAAAGGGCATAGACGATCGGAATAAAGCGCATGACCCAAAAGTATTGGCTTAATGGAAGCCGGACAATGAGTAATGAAATGAAGGATGCGCTTCCGATCGAGAAAAGCAGTAAAGTGGAGAAGCCGGGAATGCTTTTTCGATTGGACAGAAGTAATCCGATCATTGCGATCAGAAAAAGACTAAGCCCGATGTATAAAGTGGTGATACCTCCGTTTAGCCGAAGTAACGGGTTCAGTGAGACACTAAGTTTTTCGCTTGTCATAATCATAACCTTTGCGGTTGCCTCAGAACTCATAGAGGTTAGTCCGCCCGTTAAAGCGGGGACGAGCCATATCCCCGAGACTGCAAAGGTAAAAAACATCGCGAACAACGCCTGAACGGATTCAATCCAACGCTTGTTTGAAATGGCGTAGATGAGGAGGAAAATCGCACTGGCGACCCCGATCATGGCCGCAATCATCAGGTGTCCGAGTATGGCCAGGGGCACGAATACAATCAAAGGGAAAAACATCTTTTTTCTGCGATAACACACAAATTGCCAGAGAAAATAGAATATGTACGGCAACAGCATCGCAATAAACATTCTCGGCAGATTTCCCTCACCGAAAAAGACCCTAATATTTTCCGGAAGGAGAAACCAAGTTATGGCAAAAAACATCGCCAACCAAGGTCTTCCGAGCTTCCGGCCGAAGAGCAGCCAGCCGATTCCGCCGACCGAAAAGGAGAGCCAGACGAAAACAAGATACGCATTCATAACATCGCCGCCGGTGAGCATTTGAAGGAAGGCAAGGCAGTAGTAGGGGAGCGGAGCCCAGTACCGGAATGGCTGAACACCGTTGTACCAGAGTTCGGTGAACAGCGGATACAAATTGCCCTTCAAAATTTCCTTGAACATCAGGTCCGACTTAAAAAGATGACCGTGAATGTCGAGTCCGAGAGGATATAAATCGGAAGATTTGACCAGCGCCATTGCGAGGGCTCCGGCAATAATCAGAATGATGATTTGAATCATGAAGATGAGATTCTGGTAGGGGTGCGGGTAAACCGGAAGCACATAGGCCGCTCTGGACGAATCGGACGCTTCGGGTTGGACGGCGACCGCAGGAGCAGAAACCGGAGTCGATACGTCCTTACCGGTTATTGCCTTGGGGCGCAATCGGAGAACATTATCGATGGATCGAGTCAGACGACGCATTTTTGCCTCGCTGACATCATCCTGCGAAATACTGAAAATACGCTGTGGGCTCTCGGATACTTCGAGTTTGGTGAGTTGAAAGCCGTCTCGTTGGAGCAATTCGGACAGATGAGCGAAAAAGACTTCGCCCATATTTTCAATCGTCGGCGATGTCGTGTCGAAAGGGGGGACGGTGTTGAGATTCTGTCCGGAGAAGATAGTAAGGTAATCGCGAACAACTTTTTCGGTGTGATCGTATTCAACGAAGGAATGATCCCCGGGCTTCATATACAGGGCAATTTCGAACGTGTGCGCGTGCACGCTCGATTGTTTACCGACATTCGAGTGTGATGCATTGAGGCGAAAGGTGTATTTGTAACTAGAAAAACCCAAACGGTGCCTCCGGGGGAGAGCTTATGAGTCGTGCGAAACGGTTCGCCTGATGACAAACGGACGCATAGTCATCCCCTCCCATATTTTAGTTTATTTTTTTAGAAGGTACTGCGTCAATGATTTAGCAAGTCACTTTGATTACATCTTGAAGTCGGGTGATGAACGTTATGGATTATCAGTACGAGAAAATGTAAAATGATAGCGAATATCAAGGGGGGTGCTTCGGGAATGCTGCGTTTTATCAAGACCCTCTGGGAAAAGAATAAACAGGTCTTTTTGTACCTCTTGTGTTCCGTTATCGCCGCATTGGTCGAATCCGGAATCGGATGGATTTTTTTGCGGATATTTCCGTTCCATATCGTAATCATCAATACGATGGCGATTGTTTTCGGTGCCGTCATCCATTATTTTCTGACATCGATTTTCGTATTCAAAATCAAGAAGAACGCAGCAAGCGTACTCGTGTATGTGTTGTCTTTCGGCATTGGTGTAATACTCCAGAACGGCGTGATCTGGCTATTTTATGACTTTCTCCTGGAATCCCGGTCGCAGGGCGTCAGGTATGCGGTGAGTAAGGCTCTGAGCCTCGCGATTCCGTTTTTTGTCGTTTATTTTATCCGAAAGAAGCTGAATGAGCGTTTCGCTCGAAAGGAGACGGTTCAAGGTGAATAACGTATTTGCGATGCTGCCTTGTTATAACGAAAGCGAAAACATCGATCCGCTCGTACGCAAATGGCTGGACCGGAAAGCGGATCTGTCGGCGAAAGGATACAATCTCTTCGTGCGTTGCATTGACGACAAGAGTAAGGACAACACCAAAGAGGTAATCGAAAAGCTTTGCATCGAATTTCCCGAGGACGTGAAGCTGGTTGCGCACGACGTGAATAAGGGGCTCGGAGGCGCCTTGGCGACAGCGCTCGACCAATTCATGGCCGAAGGGAAGACGGGGGACGTATGCTTCCTTATGGACGGCGATAATACCCATGACCCGGTTTTTTGCCTTTCCATGCTCGATCGAATCGCCGCCGGAGCGGACTGCGTCATCGCGTCCCGGTACCGGACCGGTTCTCTAACGCACGGCGTGAACGGCATCCGGCAATTCATGAGCTGGGGAGCCAAGCAGTTCTACACAATCGTTCTCCGGGTGCGAAACGTTCGCGACTATACCTGCGGATACAGAGCCTACACATATGACATCATCCGAAGAGGGGTTCGTGAATACGGTACGGGACTTGTTGAGAAGCGTTCCTTTGCCTGTATGATGGAAGTGCTCTATAAACTATGGATGATCGGTGCGCGCTTTGATGAGGTTCCGTTCGAGCTGCATTATGATATTAAGAAAGGCGAGAGCAAGATGCGCGTCCTCCGCACCATGAAAGAGAGTATGGGCACTGCGGTCCGCCTGAGAAGGAAACTGGGCAAAAGAAAAGAATCCTTTCGCGGAGAGTGAATATGAAAACAGTGATGATCGTATTCGGAACCCGGCCGGAGGCGATAAAGATGTGCCCTCTGGTGAACGAGCTCAAGACGCGGCCGGATATTCGGACCCTGGTCTGCGTCAGCGGACAGCACCGGAGCATGCTCGACCAAGTGCTGGAGGCGTTCGGGGTCGTTCCGGATTATGATTTATCCATTATGAAGGAGAACCAGACACTTTTCGATATAACGAATGCGATTCTTGATAAAATCCGCGAAGTGCTCATCAAGGAGCACCCGGACATTATGCTCGTACACGGCGATACGACGACCAGCTTTGTCTCGGCGCTGGCCGGCTTCTATCTGCAGATTCCGGTCGGACACGTTGAGGCGGGTCTTCGAACGTACAATATTTATTCGCCCTACCCCGAAGAATTTAATCGGCAGGCGGTCGGTATTATCACCCGGCTGCATTTTGCCCCGACGGAGAAGGCACGGGCGAACCTTGTAAGCGAGGGGAAAAAGCCGGAAACGATTTTTGTGACCGGAAACACCGCAATCGACGCGCTGCGGACAACGGTCCGAACGGAGTATACGCATCCGGAACTCGACTGGGTCGGAAAGAGCAGGCTTCTTCTGATCACCGCACATCGACGTGAGAACCTGGGTGAGCCGATGCATCGCATGTTTCGGGCGATTCGACGGATTATCGAAGAGTTTCCCGACGTGAAGGCCATCTATCCGGTTCACCTGAACCCTGCCGTTCGCAAAGCGGCGGCCGAGGAGCTTTCCGGCTGTGACCGCATCCATTTGATTGAGCCGCAGGATGTCCTGGACTTTCACAATTTCATGGCGCGCAGCTTCATCATTCTTACGGACAGCGGCGGAATCCAAGAGGAAGCCCCGTCGCTCGGGAAGCCTGTGCTGGTGATGAGGGATACAACCGAGCGGCCGGAGGGGATCGCCGCGGGGACCCTGAAACTGGTCGGCACATCCGAGGAACTCATTTACTCAAGCTGCAAGACGCTATTGAACGATGCGGCCGAATACGAGAAAATGAGCAAGGCGGCTAATCCGTACGGCGACGGATATGCGTGCAAGCGAATTGCGGACCTGCTCGAGACGGCAGTTTACGCGGAATAGCAAAGGCGTATTCTGAATAAGCCGCGACGTTCTCATCCTATGCCGCGACGCGATGAACAACGGACTATCGTAATCTCAAAGCGGTCGATGTTATAATGGCTGTACGGCACGCGATAAGCGTAAGGACCAATCCGGAACACCTGAAAATATGGGAAATGAGGATAAAACCATGACGCCATGCAAATCAAAAGACTCCGCCGATAATAAGGACTCTGAGGGAATGAAAAAGACTCCGGCAATTGCGCCCTATCAGCCGCTGGTGAAGCATATTTTTACCGCGGATCCGTCGGCGCATGTGTTTAACGGCAAACTCTATATTTATCCGTCGCATGACCGGGACGAGTATTATCCCCCGGACGACGACGGCGAGCAGTATCAGATGAGCGACTACCACGTCCTCTCGCTTAAGGATTTTGACTCCGAGGTAATCGACCACGGCATCGCGATTTCCGTCGATGATGTCCTGTGGGCAGAGAAGCAAATGTGGGCTCCGGATGCCGCATACCGGGACGGGAAGTATTACCTCTTTTTTCCGGCAAAGGATTATGAGGGTCATTTTCGAATCGGTGTTGCGATTTCCAATAAGCCGGAGGGACCCTTTGTTCCGGAATCGGATTTTATCGTCGGCAGTTTCAGCATTGACCCGGCGGTCTTCATCGACTCGGACGGGCAGACGTACATGTATTTCGGCGGTCTCTGGGGCGGACAGCTCGAGAGCTGGGCAACAGGAAAGCACATTCCCGGTGCGACCGGACCGAATCCGGACGAGCCGGCAATCGGAGCGATGTATGCCAAGATGAGTGCGGATTTGCTCTCCTTCGTCAACGAGCCGACGCAGGTGAGAATTCTCGATGAGAACGGTAACGCGATCTTGGCCGGCGACGAAGACCGTCGCTATTTCGAAGGCCCTTGGATGCACAAGTATAAGGGAAAATACTATCTTTCATATTCGACCGGCACGACTCATTATCTCGTCTATGCGACCTCAGACAGCCCGACGGGGCCTTTCACATACGGCGGTAGGATTCTCGAGCCGGTTCAGGGGTGGACGACACATCACTCGATCGTCGAATTCAAGGACAAGTGGTATCTGTTTTATCACGACGCATCCCTGTCGGGTATCGACGCGCAGCGATGCGTGAAGTACGCCGAGCTTTTCTATAACGAGGACGGATCGATTCAGCCGGTTCAGCCCGAGTAAGCGGGCAGAACCGATCCTTTTTCCCGAAAAGAAACGCCGCGATTTGAGTAAACTCAAATCGCGGCGTTCATATAGTCCTTAAGTGACTTCCAATATCATTCGGGTGCGGGTGGCTGAGGCGGAGCCGCTTTCTTCTTGCGAATCAGACGGCGGGCAATCAGGAACACGACCAAAGCGACAACGACGATTCCGACAATCGGGAGAACAATTGACAACACGGTCATTACGATCGAGGCACCGGATTCGACCGTTGAAACAGCCGGGTTGGCTGTTCCGCCGGTCGTAGCCGTCGAAAGTGCGTGTATGCCGTTGCTTAATAGGCTTGTAGCCGCCGCGATGCTTCCTCCGGCAACCAATGCCATAGTCCAGCGAAGAATCGGATCCACGTCCGTAACGACTGACGCGAAAATGATGATTCCGGCGACGATGCTGATAGGGAGGCTGGCCATGTCCAATATGTTATCGACATAGGGGACAAAGTAGGCAACGATTTCGATGACGGTCGCGACACCGAAAATAATCAGCGCCGGATATCCGGCAATCCACTCAAAACCGGCGCTGAAATCCATATACCCGCTCAAGCCCGCTATACTCATCACGAAAAGTGGAACGAATACTCGAAAACCGCACGTAGCGGCAAGACCGATTCCGACTAAAACCTGAAGCACAATATCCATGTCAACCTCCGAATCAGCCAGTATTATATAATTATACGCTTTTTTTCGAGCGAACCGATAGAAACGGATAGAAAATATGAGCGTCTGTGCTACTATGAAAAGATAACGGAGTCCGGAGGAAAATGCGATGAGGCAGGATACGGTTTTAATTGTGGATTTGGGCGGAACGGAAAATTCGGTTCTCGCCAGAATGATTCGAGCGATGGGCGTATACAGCGAGATATGCGCACATGACATCACCGCAGAGGAGCTCACCCGGATCCCGCAGGTCAAGGGCCTGATTTTTGCAGGGGGCCCGAACCGCTTGATTGACGGGATTCCGGCTGCTCCGGACGAGACGGTGCTTTCAGGATCTCTTCCGGCTCTTGCAATCGGTTGCGAGGATATGCCGGAAATCAATATACGCATCATTGACGAAGGTGTCATCCGCCATTTCGTTTTCGAGAAGTGCCGTTGCTCCGCCGATTGGAACATGAAGAATTTTGTGGAAGAGCAGATTCGCCTTCTACGGGAGCAGGTTGGCTCCGAAAATGTGCTGCTGGCGCTCTCCGGCGGCGTTGACAGTTCCGTTGTCGCGGCACTCCTGATACAGGCAATCGGAGATCGACTGACATGCATTCATGTTAATCACGGCCTCCTTAGAAAGGGTGAGCCTGAAGAGGTCATTCGTGTTTTTCGTGATGAATTGGGTGCCAACCTGATTTATATCGATGCGGTGGATCGGTTTCTGGATAAACTTGCGGATGTTGAGGATCCGGAGCAAAAGCGTAAAATCATCGGGGCAGAATTCATCCGCGTTTTCGAGGAAGAGGCCGTGAAGCTTGAAGGAATTCATTTTCTCGGGCAAGGCACGATATACCCCGACATTGTCGAGAGCGGCACCAAGACCGCTAAGGCCATCAAAGCACACCACAATGTAGGCGGCCTTCCCGAAGACTTGAAATTCGAGCTCGTCGAGCCCGTGAAATATTTATATAAAGACGAAGTCCGGGCATGCGGCATCGAGTTGGGCTTGCCCGATTCCATGGTTTACCGTCAGCCATTCCCCGGTCCGGGTCTGGGAGTCCGTTGCCTCGGCGCCATCACAAGAGACCGCCTCGAGGCGGTTCGCGAGTCGGATGCGATTCTGCGCGAAGAATTCAAAAAAGCCGGACTGGAAGGAAAGGTTTGGCAGTACTTTACCGCCATTCCGGACTTTAAGTCCGTCGGTGTCCGCGATCACGCGCGGTCCTTTGAGTATCCGGTCATTATCCGTGCAGTGAATACGGTGGACGCGATGACGGCTTCTGTTGCAACACCGGACTGGTCGGTTCTTCAGAAAATCACATTTCGGATCATCAACGAGGTCAAGGGAGTCAACCGGGTCGTATACGACCTGACGCCCAAGCCGACCGGCACGATTGAGTGGGAATAGGAAAAATTGCTTCGCCATTGGCGAAACAATTTTCTCAGCACAAACTTGCGGGAGTACAACGAGTACAAATAGAGAAAGGATAAATCGTTGTTCTACGCTCGATCAGTCTAGGGTGATTCGCGCGGAAAAGAAGGAACACTTGAAGTTTTTCACATTGTTTTGCTCCACTCGTTCTGATATATTGAAAACATCGGGATTGCGGTCCGAACCGCGCTATCTGCCGGTTCAATTCACTTAATGGAGGGGTATTCATCATGGCGAGAAAATCAGCTCCCGTCGAGAGAAAGATTGTTCGCGCGAACAAATCTCCGGCGGAATCATTTCAGGACAAGCAGGCCAGGAAGAGCAATGCGATGGGCTTTCGCATCGGCGCGGTCATTTTGTGGCTCGCTGCAATCGCGTTTGAAGTATTGGCGATTCTTATCATTAACGGCACGTTCTACTTTGAATTGTTCGGAATCAAGGACCCATTGGTTTGGACCATCGTTGCCATCGTGCTGGATTTGATTTGCGTTATTATTGGATCTCAGCTGTGGAAGAAATCGAACGACATCGACCCGGCGTCCGAGAAGAACAAAGTCAAGTTTTTCCTCTGGAACAATATGGGTGTCATCGCTGCGATTGTAGCCCTTGCACCGTTATTGGTTGTTCTGCTTAGAGATAAGAAGCTCGATCCGAAGAAGAGGATTTTGATGGCTGTTGCCGGAGTCGTTTTGGCTGTTGCCATGTTATTTTCGATTGACTGGAACCCGGCATCCGCAGAGGATTTGGCAGAAGCCCAGGCGCAAGTCGGGGATGGAACAGTATATTGGACTCCTTTCGGGAAATCGTATCATCTCGATCCGGACTGCCACACCTTAAGCAGATCGGTGACGATATACAAGGGTACGATTGACGAAGCCTTTGATGCGAAACGCGACGATCCATGCGATTTCTGTGCATTGGATGATTCGGCAGATACGGAGGATTAAGAGAGATTTCTCTTAACCTTACGAAATTGCAAATTGAGAAGATGGCCGCTCCCCTACAGGAGCGGCCATCTACGTTATTGTCGGTTTGAGTTGAGTGTTTGAGCGTTGAATTCTTAATGCTTTCAGAAGCGTCCGTTACGGAGTCTTCCTCCGGATGGACGGCTTCCTGGCGTTGTTTGTTTTTGAAGGCTTCCTCACCGCCGTCGGTTTCTTGCTCGTCGCAGTCTTCTTAGCCGTAGTGGAAGGTTTTTTCTTCGCCGCTGTCTTTTTCTTGGTCGCCGGTTTCTTAGCGGCCGGCTTCTTTTTCTCTTCTGAATCCGAGTCTCCGCCTCCGAATAGAGAGCCTACGCCGCCCATGAGCATATCGCCCAAACCGCCGCCGCTATTGTCATCCTTACTACCGCCCAATAGAGCGGAGGCAACGTCATCCAGGCCGAAACCGTCGTCCTTATCGTCTTTTCCTCCCAGCAGAGAGGAGAAGATGCTCATGAGTCCGCCGGAGCTTTCCTTCTGATCTTCTTCCTCTTTCTTGTTGCCCAAAAGGCTTAAGAGGAGGGGGGCTGCCGCAGCCAAAATAGTGGCGGTCTGATCCTTGGAAACCCCCGCCTTTTGTGCAATTCCGGACTCGACGGTCGGTTTGCTGCCGCCGAGAATGTGGGAGAGAATCTTGTCGCCGTCGGTTAAATCCACATTCTTAAGAAAAGAGGCCACATCGCTGGTATCGTCCTGGGCGTGATTCGAAAGAGCCGTCGTTAGGGACTGTTCGCCCTCCTTTGACGAGGCGTTCTTCTTCATTCCGCTGACCAGCGTAGGTACAGCCTGAGAAAGGACTTTTTGAACTTGATCGCTTCCTGCTCCGGTCATCTCGCTCAAAGCGCTCAAACTGCTGCCTGAAAGCAAAGTATCAAGGATCGATTTGGATTCTGCCATAATTGTTCCTCCGTATGTGCTGAGGGGACTCATTCCGAAATTAAAAAATGGTAACAAGATCAACTACTAATATTATAGGCTTGCCGGAGTGAAAAGTATAGTGAAGATAAGTCTTTCAAAGCGTAAAATGGATGAAGAAGGAGCTTCTGAAGCATAGCTAAGAAATCATTCAGATTATAGGTGGAGTGGGTTGACTTCGCGCAAGCCAATAAATCGCTGAAACAATTTGCAAATATACATTGAAATGAGTCCGGAGTAGAAATTTCGATTTTTTGCGTTGAGGTAAGCGGGCAAGAAAATGATAAGAAATGAATATTCTTTGCAGAATAGTGGAAGTATTTTCGCTGGTTAAACTATAATATAATCGATGAGGACCATTTTGGAGATTGAAAATGGACCGGTGCGGCTACATTCGGGTCTCAAAGAACCGAAGTTTTGGGGGACAGATCATGAAAAAGATTTTTAAATCCTTGTCTTTTCTGATTGCTTTGACGATTCTTTTTTCTGTTTTTTCTTTAGCACTTATGGCAATGGGCGACGAGAAGAACAGCCTTCTGGGCAACGAGAGCGTGCGCAAACCGTCTGAGGGCGGTGCACTGCAGATCGTTGAAATCGAAGGACAGATGACACTTGCAGATGCTAAAGGACGTAAAATCCAGTTGCGCGGGATGAGCACGCACGGACTTCAATGGTTCGGTGAAATTA